>CAJXOV010000022.1 GCA_913057815.1 uncultured Flavobacteriales bacterium | reverse complement strand
GGAGTATAGATGTTTTTTGAGTACTATTCTAAGTGAAAATATGATACGAAAGAATAAATATTTAGATTGAATTGCAACCATTATTTAGTAGTTGAAGTCTTCTTAATAGCAAATAAAAGCATAGCAAGGGTGAAGTGATTCATCCAAGATCAATCACTTCCGAAAACCGCCCTTAAGCAAGGCGGTTTTTGTTGTTTATAAGGGTTCTCCTTTCTTTTAATCAGTTAGTTAGTTTTTTTAACACCTCTTAAGTTTTATTGAAGGAAATATTGGTTGTTGTTCGAATAAAATGATGAGTTTTGCGGTTTATTATTTCAACGCTTAAAAAGCATCGACATCAATTTGAAACTATTTACCATGAATCATTTCGTAAGGACAATTTGTCTTTTTTCCTTTCTAATTTTCAGTGGAACTGTACTATGTCAGGAAAAGTATAATTTATCTGGTTATGTGAGAGATTCCGCTAATGGAGAAGAGCTTATAGGTGCTACTATCTCAACTTCAGATTTTGAAATAATCGTATCTACGAATGTATATGGATTTTATTCGATTCCATTAAAAGAAGGTACCTATGAATTACTCTTTTCGTTTATTGGATATGATGAAATAAAGAAAACCTTAAGCATCACAGAGAATTCATCAGTAGATGTTGAATTATCTAGCTCCACTGTTAACATTGATGAAGCTCTAGTAACTGGAGAGGCAGAAAACAACAATGTTAAAGACATAGAGATGTCTGTAAGTGAAATGGATATAGCTACAATTACAGCGATCCCTGCTTTATTAGGCGAAGCAGATGTAATTAGGGCTGTGCAAACTATGCCAGGAGTAGCCACTGTAGGAGAAGGCGCTTCAGGTTTTAATGTAAGAGGTGGAGGGATAGATGAAAACTTAATCTTAATTGATGAAGCTCCAGTTTATAATTCATCACATTTATTTGGATTCTTTTCTGTGTTCAACCCTGATGTAGTGAAGACTGTTAAATTAGTTAAGGGAGGTATTCCGTCAGAATATGGGGGACGTTTATCTTCTATTCTTGACGTAAGGATGAGGGATGGAAATAAGAAGAGTTTTGAGGGACAAGGTGGAATTGGAAGTATTTTTTCTAGACTTACTTTAGAAGGTCCGATCAAAAAGGATAAAGCTAGTTTCATAGTAGCAGGTAGACGTTCATATATTGATATTCTGGCCAAACCATTTTTAGGTGAGGATTTTAAAGAAACTAAATTCAATTTTTTCGATCTTACAGGAAAGATAAATTGGAGATTAAATGATAATAACAACTTCTTTGTTTCCGCATATAATGGCGGTGACAATATCGGATTCGATTTTTTCAAATTTTCTTGGGGAAACACGACTACTACGGCCAGATGGAATCATATTTTCAATAATAAAGTTTTCATGAATGTGACTGGTATTTATACCGATTACAAGTATGCTTTTGATGTAGAAGTTGATGATGGAAATGGATTTAAGTGGGATTCTAGAATCCAAAACATTCAAGGTAAAGTTGATTTAACTTTTTTTGCTAATCAGCTGAACACAATAAAGATGGGGCTAACGTCTAATTTATATGATTTCAATCCAGCTGAAGCTACCTTTGCAAGTGAAGGGGAGTCTAACGATATCTCACTAGAGAAAAAGTATGCTGTTGAGTCGGCAGCCTATATTCAAAATGAGCAAAAGATTACTGAGAAAATAACTCTTCAATATGGCCTTAGATTTTCAATGTATCAATATCTCGGAGGAAGAGATGTTTATACCTTAGAAGATCCTGAAGAGGCAGGAGGACAATCTGAAATAACAGGCATTGATAATTCGGCAGGCCGCTGGGATGCAGTAGAAACATACACTAACCTTGAACCAAGATTTGCGGTAAACTTCTCTCTATCTAACACAAGTTCTTTGAAAGCTAGTTATAATAGAACAGCTCAATATATACATCTACTTTCTAACACTGTCGGTTCTTCACCTGTAGATGTATGGACACCAGCTACAAATAATATTAAACCATCTATGGCTGACCAATTGGCCATTGGTTATTTTAGAAATTTTAAGTCAAATGCTTATGAATTCTCTGTTGAAGGATATTATAAAGAAACTCAGAATGTGGTAGATTATATCAATGGTGCCGATATTCTTATTAATGAGTTTATCGAGGCTGATTTGTTAAGAGGAGATGCCAGGGCATATGGACTGGAGTTTTATGTAAAGAAGAAAAAAGGAAATTATACGGGTTGGCTGTCTTATACACTAAGTAAAACTGAGAGACAGATAGAAGGAGTGAGTAATTCAGATTGGTTTCCAAACAGATATGATAAGCCTCATAATTTCAATATCAACATTAATAGAAAAATTTCTGAGAGAACTAGCTTAAGTCTAAGCTTCACATATGCAACAGGTACTCCATCTACTTTTCCAACAAATAGAATAAATGTGCAAGGTTGGGTTATTCCTCAAAATGCTAACAATGAGAGAAATTCATTCAGGGTACCAGCTTACCATAGAGCCGATGTAGGAGCTATCATAGATGGAAAGGAGAGAGCTGATAGAAAATGGAAAGGCCAAGTGGTATTGTCTGTCTATAATGCATATGCCAGAAAAAATCCATATTTATTCTATTTCCAACAGAATGAAGATACACCTCAAATCACCGAGGCGGTCAGATATTCAGTAGTTGGTTCATTTATTCCATCTGTTACTTACAACTTTAATTTTTAAGAAAATGAAAAATTCATTATTTAGCTTAAGCATACTATTAATTGGTATGATCGTTTTTTCAAGCTGTGAAGACGTTGTAGATGTGGACTTGTCAGAAGGGGCACCGCAGTTCTCTGTAGATGCTTTTTTAACTAATCAATCTGTACCAGAGGTCATTCTTAGCATGACTCAAGAGTACTTTGATGATTCAGAATCTGGAGTTATTGAGGATGCCACAGTTTCTATAACAGATGGAACAAATCCTCCATTTGAGTTGTTTTTTGAAAATGGAGCATACAGATACACGTCAGTTATAGAGTTTGAAGAAGGAGTGGAGTATAAACTATCAATTATAAATGGTGATGATGAATATCAGGCTATGAGTATTGTAAATCCAGTTCCATCGATTGATTCTATAGGAGTCGAATTTCAAGACGAACTTTTTGGGATTGAGGCAGGCTATTTTGCAGAATTTTTCTCCAGAGATATAGCTGAAAGAGAAGATTTCTATTGGGCTAGATATTCTAGGAATGACACATTGCAGAATGATCCTTCTGATTTAATAATTAGTCAAGATGCTTCTTTTTCTGGAAATGGAGCTGATGGTTTAATTTTCATCCCACCTATTAGACAAAGTATTAATGATTTTAGTAGAACTTACCAACCTGGTGAATTTATTCACGTTGAATTAAGAAGCATAGATGAAACAGTGTTCAATTATCTAACACAAGTTGTGGAACAAACTGGAATAGGAGGTCCATTGGCAATTATTTCAGCCCCTACATATAACGTTTTAACTAATATAAATCATGTTTCAGGGCCTGATGAATTAGATCCAGTAGGCATGTTTAGCGTTTCTAAAGTCAGTACTATCGATTATACTTTTGAGTAGAATTATCCGGCTATATACTTGAAACCAATGTTAAAAGTGTTTCCTAACCCAGCATACTTACTTCTCCAAAAATTGGTATAAAGGAGTTCTATGTTTAGCTTTTCACCTATTTGATATTTAAAGCCTGCACCACTAGCTGTGTAATATCCGGAATGTGTATTTAAATCAGCTAATGATTCTGGAGTTGTATTGGCGTTATACCTGAACCTAGGTACATGTTCGGTCATCACATAGGTAGTTATCTTTTTAGTAGGAAAATAACTAAAGAATATCTTAGCAGGAAGGTCTACAGAAGAGCTTTGCTTATCGTTTTTACCGAATCTAAAGAGAGTTTCTACAGAGGAGAATACTTGAAAATCACTAAAAGATTTACTATAAAAGAATTGATTCCACCATACATATCTATCCCAATCTAGGAAATATCGACTATTCTCTGGAGTATCATTGTCAGTTAATCCTTCAGGAGTTTTAACTGTAGGAATTGAAAAAGTAGACTGTATAGAGAACTCATTCACTTCTTTAAAAGGTTGAAACTTTAGTCTTAATCCTATATTTGAGATACCATATCTAGTAGAGTCGTTATTCATATACTCCAAAGGAGCTGTGACCGATGAAGCCGTGGAGTCAGTGCTCTTAGCAGATGCTTTGAAGTTGATTTCTCCTCCTATATTGAATCTTCCATTTTTACTTATTCCATATGTGCCTTGCAAAGAATGGGTGTAAAATGATTCTCTAAACCCACTGAATCTTTGTCCATTCCAATTTGATTTTGATTGAGTATAAATTGTATTAAAAAGTGTAATATCCGTCTGTCCTTTCTTTAATAAGCTACCTCCATTAAATGTTTGTAAATTGAAATTGGAAGCAGGTATAAGGTTAGGAGACTTTGAGCTGAGTTCAGCTGTGCTATTTTTAATATCATTCAAAGTCCAGTCGTAAGGGTAGTAGCTAGTTTTAGCATTTTCATTAAATGGAATATCTCTATATAAATTCATCCAAGCTATAAGATTGGATTTTCCGCCAAAATCATCTGTAAACCATTCAAATATTTGAGAGAGTTCTAAAGTCTTTTTGTCTACACTTTGTTTTACAAACCAATTTGAATTCAAAGTCAGTTTAGTTCTCAAGTCCAATTGCTCATCTAGCTTATCTACTGTATATGCCTCTGAACTTAATCTTGGGCACCCTAAAGCACCACATACTAGTGAGAAATGCAATCGAGCATCCATGTACTCTGGTCTTAAAATCTCATTTTCTACATAATCTAATGTCCATTGGTTTCCACCGAAGTTGAATTCATTGGATTTAAAAAATCCTGAAACAGTTAGGGGAGAAGTCAAAGGGAAATTTTCTCTGATCTGATAAATGACGATAAGGTTATATGCATTAATTAGATAAACTTCTTTTTCTTCCTTGGATAAGCCTTCTGTTGGCATATCAGCTATTAGCTTCACTAATTCATTTAGTGGTGCTGGAGAATCTTGCAGGCTTTTGTAATCAATAATACCATTAGAGACATTTTGACTTAAAAATGAATCAGCCTTGGATGTAAAGGAATCATTTTGACACAGAACGGTGGAGACTGTCAGAACTAAAAGTAATGCGCTTAGAATATTTTTCATGGATGATGCTTTGAATCTTCAAACGAATAACGTCATAATTCAGTCATTCTATTATTAGAAAAAACTAAACCATTGAATTCTTAATTTCTCACGAATTAGTTTCAATCGAATCTTGAATTTACATTTGCGTTCATTGAAAGTCATAATTACATATTGTCTTCTGTTATTTACTAGTTCCTATTGTTTAGGTCAAAAGGTTATTGGATATGTTGGTTTTTATGGAGAAACTAAAAACTCATCTAGTTACCTGATGAACTATGTACAGAGTGAAGTAGGTGAACTAGGTACTTTAGAAAAATTAGAGAAGGACAGAAAAAATCTTGTAAGCCTTCCTGAATATGGCCATGTTCATCTGAGAATTGATAGTCTGCCTAATGAAATTAAAGTTACGTTTGAGTTGTATGAGGTGATAACTGCATACCCAATAGTAGACTTAGGAGGAGTGAAAGAGAATGTTTACTGGCAAGTAGGCCTAGGAAACTCGAGTTCTCTAGGAGTAGGTTTAGCCTATAATTTGTCATACATAAACACTGATAATAGGAGTAATTATAGTGCTTCTGCTAAACTTCCTTTTATCAAAGGAAAGCCATTTGGAATAGAGTTGGAAATTTCTAAGCAAGCCTCCTTAGAACCTGTGTCTCTTCAAAATCAGTCTGTAAATTACCTGTATGACAAGGATAATTTCCGCCTAAGTGGGCTCTATTATTTTACTCCTAGAAACACTTTGAAATTAACGGGAGCTTTTTTCACGGAAGAATATAGTGTGGATGGAGAGAATGTAAATGGATTTCCCAGTGACTTTTTGCACCGCAAATATTTATTCTCACAAGAGTTTTTCAGAAATAATGAGACTTATTTTTATCATTTAGTGAGTGGATATTCCGTTTTCCTGAATTTTACACAAGTGATAAATCTGGATGCCGAAGGAGATTTCAACCTTGTATTGGCCCAGTATAAGTATTATCATAGAATTAAAAAGCGTAGCAATGTAGCTTTTAGAGCTAAAACAGGAATAGCTACTAATACAGATTCACCTTTTGCACCTTTTGTATTAGATAGCAATGTTAATATAAGAGGTTCTGGAAACAGACAGGAGAGAGGGACGGCTTCGTTTATTATAAATGCTGAATATAGATATTCAGTTATTGATAGAAAAAATGTAGCGGTACAATCTGTAGGATTTGTAGATACTGGTGTATGGAGATATCCTGGTGAAAAGATATCAATTAACGGAGCCCAGGAATCTCTTCAGTTTTTTACTGGAGTAGGCGCTCGATTTATTTACAAGCCATTCTCTCAAGCAGTTTTTAGAATAGATTATGGGATAGATACTAGACATCTAAAGCAAAAAGGCTTTGTGTTTGGAATAGGTCAGTATTTCTAATTACATTTTATTGGACAAAAAAAAGCCATCCTAAGATGGCTTCCTCTATAGAGTGATTCTGAAAATAACACTTTCCTCAGAATATTATGATTTTACCGGTTGACCATCTACAACTAGCTCGTAAGTGTAATCTTCCAATAAATATTCAGACATATATACCTTAATCGAAGTTTCACCTCTTTCTGGAATATCTACTGTTTTAAGTTTTTGTCCTAGAGAGTTCAAAAATACGACTTCTACTTCTGAAGCTTGATTAGGAATACTTAGTCTAATTTCTTTTGAAACTTCGTATGGATTAGGGTCTTTTTCAGAAAGAGTAATTCTTTCATCTGACATTTGTTCTGCTTTTAGAGCATCTAATTCTTCGAGAATGGAATTGTCGCCTAGTTCTTCTGCTAAAATTCTGATTTGTTTTTCTAAGGCTTCAACATTGGCAGTACATTCGCTGTCCCCTTGAGATAAGACATTTGCGCACAGCAGAATACATCCTGCTAGGGAGAGTATAATTGATTTCATTTTGTAAGGTTATTAAGTTTGTACGGCTACAATTTAGATTTTTTTTAGTTATGAACCACCACATTTAGTCGACTAATTGATAAATGAACAATGATTCTGTAACAAAAAAATCTAATAAAAACGCTTGAATTCTAAGGGTTAGACTACTTTTGCAGGCTGAAAAAATTAGGTAAGCGATATCCGATATTGCAACGCCAGAAAAAAACAGCTGCATGCAGTCAATAAGAAATATAGCTATTATAGCCCACGTAGATCACGGAAAGACCACTTTGGTGGATAAGATTATTTATGAGTGTCAAGTAATGGATACGCGTAAAGAGACTACTGAATTAATTCTAGACAATAACGATTTAGAGAGAGAAAGAGGAATTACTATTCTGTCTAAAAACGTATCTGCTAGATATAAAGATGTTAAAATTAACATTATAGATACTCCAGGTCACTCCGATTTCGGAGGGGAAGTAGAGCGTGTTCTTAAAATGGCTGATGGTGTTATTCTTCTTGTAGATGCTTTCGAAGGAGCTATGCCTCAGACTAGATTTGTTATGAAAAAGGCCATTGAGTTAAATCTTAAGCCTATAGTAGTAGTAAATAAAGTAGATAAGGAAAACTGTAGACCTGATGAAGTTCAGGAATCTGTTTATGAACTTATGTTCAACTTAGAAGCTACTGATGATCAATTAGACTTTAAAGCTCTTTATGGGTCTTCTAAGTTTGGTTGGATGAGTACTGATTGGAAGAATAAGACCGATAATATTATTCCATTGTTAGATGCTATCGTAGCAGAAATTCCGGAAGCAGAATACATTGAGGGAGATCCTCAGATGCAGATTACATCTTTGGATTATAATACATTCCAAGGGAGATTAGCTATCGGTAGAATAAAGCAGGGAGATATCAAAGAAGGCCAAGACTTGATGTTAATCAAGAAAGAGGGTCAGAAGAAAGTAAGAGTTAAGGAACTTTATGTGTTCGAAGGATTAGGGAAAGAGAAAGTAACTTCTGCTAGAAGTGGTGATTTATGTGCCATAGTTGGAATAGAAGATTTCGAAATTGGAGATACATTATCTTCTGTAGAGAATCCTGTAGCTTTAGAGAGAATTAGTATAGATGAGCCTACTATGAGTATGCTTTTCACCATTAATAATTCTCCATTCTTCGGTAAAGAAGGAAAGTTTGTAACCTCTAGACATTTAAGAGATAGACTTTATAAAGAAACTGAAAAGAATTTAGCTCTTAGAGTAGAAGATACTGATAGAGAAGATTCATTTAACGTATACGGAAGAGGAATTCTTCATTTATCTGTTCTTATAGAAACTATGAGAAGAGAAGGATATGAACTTCAGGTAGGAAAGCCTCAGGTTATATTCAAAACTATAGATGGTAAGAAATGTGAACCTTTCGAAACGTTAGTAGTTGAAGTTCCTGAGCCTACTTCAGGAAAAGCTATTGAACTTATTACACAGAGAAAAGGAGACATGTTAGTAATGGAACCTAAGGGAGACATTCTTCATCTTGAATTCGATATTCCTTCTAGAGGATTAATCGGATTAAGAAATAACATTCTTACTGCTACTTCTGGTCAGGCTGTAATGAATCATAGATTCAGTGAATACAAGCCGGTAAAAGAAGGAATCAATGCTCGTCATAAAGGTTCTTTAACTTCTATGGTAGCTGGTCAGGTATTGGCTTTCTCTTTAGACAAACTTCAGGATAGAGGTAAATTCTTCATAGAGCCAGGTGATCAGATTTATGTAGGTCAGGTTATAGGTGAGCATTCTAGAGATAATGATTTAGCAGTAAACGCTATCAAAGGAAAGCAGCTTACTAACATGCGTTCATCAGGTGCTGATAACAGTGCTAAAATAGCTCCAGCAGTTAAATTCTCTTTAGAGGAGTGTATGGAGTATATTAAGGAAGATGAGTATTTAGAGGTTACTCCTGAAAGCTTAAGAATGAGAAAAATAAGCTTCTCTAACAAAGCTAGAGGATAGATATTTAGACTCTAAGTTTTTTCAATATTATTAAAGCCACTCTATATGAGTGGCTTTTTTTTGTCCCTTTTTTTAGGTGATTACGCGTTGCAACGCTATGAAACAAATTCTTTCTCTTTTTATATCAGTCACTTAACAGTTATTCGTGATTTCGATGTAACTTCCTCCTGACTTAATACACTAACGTTATAGAAGTATAAGTAATCCAATTTGAGGAATAAGAAACAAATAGCATTTATGAAAATCTACGAGCCTGTTCATGCTCAATTCGAACGCTTTTGCAAAGCACGAGTTTATGGCGATATGCAACATGGAGATTTAATGAATGATACTTTAATTACAGTTTACCAGAAATTCGATAATATAAAGGACAAAGGAAAAATTCTTTCTTTTTTAATTGGTACATCTATAAAAATATTGGCCAACAGTAATCGAAAACAAAAAGCTGAAACTGGAGTGATTGATTTAAACTCGTCATTGGCTATAGCTACCCACAATACGAGTGAAAGAATAGAAACTAGAATGTTATACGAGGCTATAGCTAAGCTACCAGAAGAGCAGCGCGAAAGCATTATACTTTTTGAAATAACTGGTTACTCAATTAAAGAAATAGCCGACTTACATAAAGTAGGAGAGTCTGCTGTGAAACAAAGATTAAGAAGAGGTAGAATTAAACTTCAGGAATTATTAGATGTGAAAAACGAAAATAAAGAGCATTATGGATAAAAATATACATAGCCTAGATCAGCTCTTTTCAATAGCAAAGACAGAATCTCCAGTCATTAGTTTTGAGCAGACACAAACTCTGTTTGCAGCTTCAATGGCTGCTAAGATAGGAGCGACCTCACTATGGCTTAAACTCATAAACATATTTAAAAACCCATTTATCATGTTAGGAACAACAGGAACCATTATCACAGCAGCAGTAATGCTGATCAATTTAAATACAAATAGTCCAATTCAACAGGAAGTAGAGGTTCTGCCAGCGGTTGTAGAATCTTTGGATATTCAACCTGAGGTAGTAGTAGAAAAACCGGCAGAGGATATATTAGAAGAACCAGAAACGGTTATTGCTCTAAAAGCAGATCAATTTGAAGAAACAATAAAGCCTGAATCTATCGAAAAAGAGGAATTAGAAATTTTAACAAATTCGTTCACAGATTTTGGCAATTCTTTAACTCCTAACGATTCTTCTTATGGCTATAATTACAGTGAAGATGAAATCAGTAATGAAATGGTCTTTAATATCTCAGAAGAAACGTCTTCGGATCAATTTGAAGCCATTAAAGTAAAAGCATTAAAGGCGGGGATGATTTTTGAGTATAAAATGAATGCCCGAAAGAATAGATTGAAAAAATTGAAAATGGTAATCTATAATGATGACGGTCAAAGTAAAACATCATTATTATTTAATGGAGATTTTGATTTGGATATAGGTTGGGTTGAAAATGAATCAGGAAAAGCTTTTGAATTTTATACTTCAGATGAGGAAAAATTCTTTGGAGCATTAGGTGAAGCTTCTGACAAGTTGGATGATATTTTCAATATTCGTGAAGACGAGTTATATGTGCTCTATGAAGATAACTCGGACAGGTTGGATAGGTCTTTAGAAGAGTTGGATGAGAAGAAAGAGCTACTTTTTAAGGAGTTAGAAGAAATAAGATCAGAAAACCTCATACCTGCATTACTGGAGATTGAGTCAATCCTCACTAAGACTGACGAAGTAGATGTGAAGACAATGGGAGTAGAGTTGGCTGAGGATAGAGAAGAAAGTATTGATTATAAAAGAGTAACGCATATAATAAGTAACACTACTACTGAAGGTGAGCTGAAAACTATACAAGAGGAGGCAGCTAATGCTGGAATTAGTATTAGTCAGAGTTCTAAGTTTAAAAAGGAAAACCTGAGGGAGCTTCACTTATACATGAGTTTAGTAAACGATTCAGGAGAGAAATTAAAAAGTTCGTTTAATATAAACTCTGGAAAAAACAACAGCTTCAGTGTTACTGTAGTATGGAGGATAGATGAAGAAGGAAATGCAGTTGACTTTGATGGGAATTCGTGTCAAAGTATCTGTTATTAAAATATTTAAGAATAAATAGCTTATTTCATTTCAAGTTATTTGGTAAGGTTGGAACCGCTGAGGGAATGCTCTCAGCGGTTTCTTGGTTTTTAGCCAGTTTTCAACATAAATGGGCGGTTTTTAAATATTCTCATCTAAGAAGCTCATTCTTGGATTTCCATTTTTAGGCCCTGATAGTAAAATAATTAGCTCAATATTTTTTTCTTTTTCAAAGCTCTAGATTATGCTGACACTCTGAGAATACCATGTATGCTGTTAGTAAGTGGCTTAAAGAGAGCTAATAAATTGAAAAACTTCAGTAATTTTACGGGTTGAAAAACAAACCTTATAAAAATGAAACGACTTATTTTACTTATTGTCGTGTCCTTATTTATCCAGGACACATTCGCTCAGTTAACAACTAGAGAGAACAATGACTTCACTCCTAAATTAGGTACAAGACCTTCAGCTGGTGATGCAGTTTTACAATTTACTTTCCCTGTAGTAGATCTATCAGGAGCTGATGAAGCTGGCCTGTATTCAGGATCGGCATTCACACCAGGAGAGATGCTTATGTTTAAGTATTACAAAACTGATGAAACTGTATTTAGAGCAGGAATCAGATTGGCTGCTGATAACATGAGAACAAATGGAACTGCTGCAGATTCTTCAGAATCTAACACCATCCAAGATTTCGATATAGCAGAGAATAAAAAGATAATGACTTCTAGAGAGTACAATTTAGTAGGTGGATTAGAAAAGCACTTTACTAATGATAATATCTTCGATGTCTGTCTCTTATACACATCTGACGCTGCCGACGA
>CAJXOV010000021.1 GCA_913057815.1 uncultured Flavobacteriales bacterium | reverse complement strand
GAGATGTAGAGAGGTCTCGTGGGCTCGGAGATGTGTATAAGAGACAGAGCTAAACCTATTATTTCATCATTCGAAACAACTGTCTTAATGGAATCAGTCTGATCAGCACAGGATAAAGTGACCATACAAGTAATTAGGAATATTGACAGATGTAATCTCATAGAGTAAAATATAACTGCAATATATACCAAGCTGTAAAAAATTCATCTTAGATATACCATTTTTTGTTCTTATTCGTTATGCCTGAGTAGTATGTAAAACACTACTTTTGACCACCATGCAAATACGATTTTTAACCTTTATCTTAGGAATCTTTTCTTGTTTCTGTTTATCAGCACAAACTGGTTTTATTACAGGAACCACTATCGATCAATCCAATGGAGTGCTACCTGGTGTTTCCATATATATTAATGGAGTTGATAAAACCCTGTCGAGCTCTAGCGATTCTGATGGCTATTTTAATATAGAAGTTCCTGCCAACAAAAATTTTTCAGTAGAGTTCCGTTTTGCTGGAAAAAAACCAATTTTCAAGTCTGTCAACTTAAAACAAGAACAAGTTACCCAATGGAGAATTCGAATGTTTGATTCTTCTACTTCTATAGGTACAGCAGCTGAGGTAACAGATTACCGCAGAAATACTACAATGACCAAAATGGACCCCAAAGTCCTAGTAAATATTCCTAGCATTAAAAATGATATCTCCAGCATAATTCTTACCCAAGGCTTAGGAGTTTCTGTCACTTCTGAGCTAAGTTCAGGTTATAATGTAAGAGGTGGAAATTTTGATGAAAACTTAGTGTATGTCAATGACATTGAAGTTTACAGGCCATTCTTAGTTAGAGCTGGACAGCAAGAAGGATTAAGCTTCCCTAATCCTGACATGATCAGTACAATGTCATTTTCAGCAGGTGGATTCGAGGCTCGGTATGGTGATAAATTATCAAGTGTTTTAGACATCAATTATGCTAGACCTTCTTCTTTTTCAGGCTCTGTAATGGCTAGCTTGTTAGGAGCCTCCCTTCACTTTCAAGACAAAAGTGAAAAAGGAAATTTCACTTACAATACTGGCTTTAGATATAGAAGTAATACATATGTTTTAGGAAGTTTAGATACCGAAGGAGATTATAACCCAAACTACATAGATCTTCAAACTTACATGACTTGGAGACCAAACGATAAAGGTGTTTGGAATTTTGACATTTTAGGGAATTACAGTAGAAACAGGTATAATTTTGTTCCGCAGACAAGAGAGACTAACATTGGAAATATAAATGAAGCTCTTAGACTCACTATATTTTTTGATGGACAAGAACGCTCTCAATTCGAAACAGGATTCGGAGCTATTTCGGCCAATTATGTGCCTTTCCCTAAGAGATTACTGAAATTTCAATTGTCAGCATTTAAAACCCAAGAATCTGAAACTTTCGATATCCTAGGTCAATACACACTTGATGAATTAGAAAGAGATTTGGGAGCAGATGAATTCGGAGATGTCTTAAGAAACCTAGGTGTAGGTTCATTTTTAGAACACGGCAGAAACTATTTAGACGCTACAGTCCTCACGTTTAACCATAAAGGACTTATGGAAAGTGATAATGGAGAAGAG
Organism: uncultured Flavobacteriales bacterium; assembly: GCA_913057815.1. Taxonomy (GTDB): domain Bacteria; phylum Bacteroidota; class Bacteroidia; order Flavobacteriales_D; family Sanyastnellaceae; genus ASP10-05a. The sequence continues at coordinate 10,951 of CAJXOV010000021.1, read as the reverse complement.
AAACTTAGGTGGGGAGTTCGATTCCAAAACGAAATAATTAATGATCAATTAAGAGAGTGGGTCTACATTGATTCTGTAGGATTCTCCACTCCAATTTCACCTTCCAATGAGATTCAGTTAAATGATGTAGTTATTGGTGAGAATAACCTCAATACTATGAGAGCCATGGGTCATGCTCAGTATGAACGAAAAAGATCTCTTGATTCAGGTTCAGAATGGACGGCCAACCTGGGAATAAGAGCTAACTACTGGAGTTTTACAAAGGAAAATGTTATTAGTCCGAGAGCTGTCTTCAGTTATAAGCCATTCAAAGAAAAAACGAGACTAGATTCTTCCGGAAAAGCCATAAAATTCAATAAAGACGTTCTATACAAGTTCGCTGCAGGTTATTATTATCAACCTCCATTCTATAGAGAAATAAGAAGGTTTGATGGTACATTAAACGAAAATATTCAGGCTCAAAAATCAATGCATTTTTTAGCTAGTATGGATTATAATTTTACAGCTTGGGATAGGCCATTTAAATTTATTGGAGAAGCTTATTATAAAAATCTAGTTCGTATTATTCCTTATGAAATTGACAATGTCAGAATAAGATATTACGCTGATGACACTGCCAAAGGGTATACTACAGGTACAGATTTCATGGTTAATGGTGAATTCATTAAAGGTGTTCAATCATGGATTAGATTATCTCTACTTCGATCTAGAGAAGATATTGCTAATGATAATTTCTTAGAGTTTTATAATTCTGATGGAGAATTAATCATAGAAGGTATTACGGCCAATGACGAAGTGGTGGAAACGGTAGAAGTAGACCCTGGATTCATCCGAAGACCTACTGATCAGCTTTTCAGCTTTAGCATGTTCTTCCAAGATGAAATGCCCAGATATCCTGCTTGGAAAGTTCAAATCACCGGATTTTATGGAACAAACCTACCGTACGGACCTCCTGGAAATGAAAGAAGAGATGATATTTTAAAAACACCCTCATATAGAAGAGTTGATCTTGGTCTTTCTAGAGAATTGTTTTATGCCAGAAACGAAAGATTAAAGGATATAGCTGAAGGCAAGATTGAATCAGAAGCAGATGATGATAAAACACGCTTCTTTAAAAGTGGTTTTGTCTCTTTGGAATTCTTTAATTTATTAGGGATCAACAACACTATCAATCACACATGGATAGAGGCTGTAAATGGTCGTCAGTATGCTATACCAAACTTCCTTACCGGCAGAAGAATAAACCTCAAGTTAGTACTGAAAATCTAACATGAAAAACATACTTTTTCTAGTCGTCAGATTTGTCATTCTAAATCTAATAATATTTATCTCTTGGAATATTCTAGGCATAGTTCATTCATTGCTTGAAAACTCTGAATTTAGACTTCTATATTTCTCAATAGAAGCTTTCATTGTCAGTATTCTTCTTTGTAACATTGCTTACCTTACTGGAACAGGGCTGGCTTTACTTCATAATAAGTGGTGGAAAAAAGAGGAATCTCATAAACAAATTGAAGCACCATATTTCAAAGGAAGCTTGGTTCTTCTTATCATTATCCTGGCTTCTGTAGCCTCTGTGCAGTTTTTCAACTAACAAATAGAATCTTAGCCTTCTACATATCAGTATAGTACAAGACTGACTATCGCTTAGCATTGCAATGCTAACTAAGAAAAGACCTTCAGAGAGATTAACTCAAAAAAGAACATTGTCTTTTTCTTTTAACTTCGTAGGACACAAAATCACTAAAAATGAAACAATTATTTACAATTTTAGCTATATCCTCTTGCGCCTTGTTAAACGCACAGGAATGGCTTGATGTGGCATCCTTGCCTAGCAGTGCAGCTAAGCACCACCCAGTCACATTCGCTATTGACGGAATAGGATACTCTGTAGCTGGCTCAAACTCTTTCGATGTTTCTACTGCTACTTCTCACAAATATGATCCAATAGCAGACGACTGGTCAACTATTGAAAGTTTTCCTGGCATTGCTAGAGGATTCTCTTATGGAGTTACAGATGGTGAATTTGGATATATGGGATTTGGTTATAACACACAAGTAGGAGATTATTTAAACGATTTATGGAAATTTGACCCCACTAATGAGACTTGGGAAGAATTAGCTTCATGCCCATGTCAAGCTAGAACGCACCCAGCCTTTATTCATTTAGATGGTAAAATATTCGTAGGAGTTGGCGGATCTTCTTCGGGAAACAGAGACGACTGGTGGGAGTATGATGTAGCTGGAGACTCATGGAGTCAAAAGCCCGATTTCCCTGGAGTTCCCAGACATCACCCATATTATTTTGATTTAGACGGTTATGCATATGTAGGATTTGGACATGGAGCTGGAATATTTAATGACTTTTATAAGTACGACCCAGCTACTGAAGAATGGGAACAAATGGATGACTTCCCAGGTGAAGCAAGAGTAGCTGGAACACAATTTTCTCATGATGGTTTTGGATATGTTCTAAGTGGTGATGGTGATGATCATGATTATTTTGAAACAGGAGAGTTTTGGCAGTATGATCCTGCCAATGACTCTTGGTCAGAGCTACCAAGTCATCCAGGATTGAGCCGTTGGGCACCTGGTTCTTTTGTGATTGACGGAAAAGTATACTTGGTTCAGGGGCAAGAAAGGTTTTTAAATCAATTCCCTGGAGCTGCTGTTACTAATGGTGTAATCGTTTTTGATCTTGATTTGTATACATCTCCTTTTTCTGTAAATGAAAATTCAGATGACTTTAATGTCTCTGTTTTTCCAAACCCTTTTACTGACATTTTGAAAATAGAACTAAGTGGAAATTTCGATCAAACAGAAACAACTATTACAGTTATAGATGTGCTGGGTAAAAAAATTAGAGAAGTTAAATTATCGAATAAAGCTTTAGACTTAGCTGACCTTAGCTCTGGTACATACACTTTATTGGTGAACTCAAACGAATTCAGCCAATCTATTAAATTGGTGAAAGATTAATTGATCAATTCGAAACATATAAGGAATTAAATTTAACTACCATTGCTACGCGAAAAAGCAGCGAACAATGAAAGTTTCAATATGTTGGTTTAGAAGAGATTTAAGATTAGAAGATAATACGGCACTCCACATGGCACTAGCTAATGAGAGTGCCGTTTTACCTTTATTCATATTTGATTCTGACATCTTAAAAGAGCTTCCTGAGGATGATGCTCGATTGTCTTTCATTCACAATGAAATCTATACTATGAATGAAGAGCTTTTAAAAAAAGAAAGCTCGTTTTTAACAATGCATGGCACTCCTCTTGAGATCTGGGAGAATGTCCTTAAAGAATATGAAGTAACTGCAGTTTATGTCAATAAAGATTATGAGCCATACGCATTAAAAAGAGATAAAGAAGTAGCGTCATTTCTAGCTAAAAAAGGAATTGATTTTCACGCTTTTAAAGATCAAGTAATTTTTGAAGAGAATGATGTCCTAAAGAATGATGGGAAGCCTTATACCATATACACCCCTTTTAAAAACAAATGGCTCTCTCAGTTTGATAAGACTAAACACCTTCCAATAAAAAACTCTAAGTTTCAAAATTTACATATAGCAAACATTCCCCTTCTAACTTTAGGAAAACTAGGATTTACCAAGTCCACTAAAAAAGTTAAACCTTTTACATTAAAAGAGGTGGATGAATATGAGATTATGAGGAACTTTCCCGCCAAAGACGGAACCAGCTACCTAAGTCCACACCTCAGATTCGGAACTATAAGTGTCAGACAGATCATTCAGAAACTAAAGTCTACTGATGCTGTATTTCTCAGTGAATTAGTCTGGAGAGAATTTTTTATGCAAATCTTATTTCATTTTCCCAAAGTAGTAACTGAAAGTTTTAAGCCTAAATATGATAATATAAGATGGAGAAATAACACCCAAGATTTCGAACGATGGTGTGAAGGAGAAACTGGATACCCTATGGTAGATGCTGGTATGAGACAACTAAATGAAACTGGCTACATTCATAATAGAGTGAGAATGGTAGTAGCTAGTTTTCTTTGCAAGCACTTACTAATTGATTGGAGATGGGGAGAAGCATACTTCGCTAAAAAATTACTCGATTATGATTTATCTGCCAACAATGGGAACTGGCAATGGGCAGCTGGAACTGGATGTGACTCAGCCCCATACTTTAGAATTTTCAATCCAATAGAACAACTTAAGAAATTCGATAAAGATTTAATCTATACTAGAAAATGGGTGAAGAATCTAAATGAATTCTCTTATCCTCAACCTATGGTAGATCATAAAGGGGCTAGAGCAAGAGCATTAACCACCTACAAAGAAGGAATTAATAGCTATTCAGACTAAAAGATTTATCTTTTTATTAGCACAACTTTTTCAAAAAACCATGTAGTTAAGTTTCTGTTATACTAATTGCTGGATTATGACTCTATCTTTGTCTCATGTTCGGATTATTTAAAAAGAAGTCAGAGATAGAGGTGTTACAAATCAAATATGAAAAACTCATGAAAGAGGCATTTGAGCTCTCGAGAGTCAATCGTACAGAAGGAGACAGAAAGTATTCAGAAGCTGACAATATCATGAAGAAAATAGAAGCGTTGCAAAAAGGCTAAGCTCACTTAAAAAAAATCTTTCTTTTCTTACGTTATCATAAACCATAAATTTTTATTGAGATCCCTATTCATTTCTTTAAAAGACAATGACATATTTTGAGAAAAGATTAAAGTTTATTTCTTATCAAATAGTACAACTCACAAATAATTCAATGAATTATCAGACCTTGCTAAAAAATGAGGGTTTAAGAGTTCTTTTACGTTAATTTGTTCTCTTGTAAAGAGAAAACCATGTCAGTACATAAAAAAGCCAAAAGAGTAACTACTCAAGTTCTTCTAGATATGAAATCTAGAGGTGAAAAAATAAGTATGCTAACTAGCTATGACTACAGTATGGCCAAGATAGTAGATCAAGCCGGAATAGATATTATTCTAGTAGGTGATTCAGCTTCTAATGTAATGGCTGGTCACGAGACTACTCTTCCTATAACATTAGATCAAATGATTTATCATGCAGCATCTGTAATTAGAGCTGCTGAAAGATCATTGGTAGTGGTAGATCTCCCTTTCGGATCATACCAGGGAAACTCAAGACAGGCTTTAGATTCGGCTATTAGAATTATGAAAGAGTCTGGCGGGCATGCTGTAAAAATGGAAGGAGGTGAAGAAATTTCAGAATCTATCACCAGAGTTCTTTCTGCTGGTATACCTGTTATGGGACACTTAGGGCTTACACCTCAAAGTATTTATAAATTCGGAACGTATGTAGTAAGAGCTAAAGAAGGCGAAGAGGCGGAACAATTAAAAAAAGATGCCATTCTTTTAGAAAAACTAGGTTGTTTCAGTATCGTTTTAGAGAAAATTCCAGCTCATCTGGCAGAAGAAGTAGCTAAATCTGTTAGCATTCCCATAATAGGGATTGGTGCAGGAGGAAATGTAGATGGTCAGGTGTTGGTAGCGCATGACATGTTCGGAATTACTCAAGAGTTTAGTCCTCGGTTCTTAAGAAGATATGCTGACGTTTCTACTATTATGAATGATGCAGTAAAAGGATACATAACAGACGTTAAATCAGGAGATTTCCCGAATGAAGAAGAATCCTACTAGTAATAATTCTAAGGACAGTCAAAAAAAGACTTGGGTTGACAAGTCCAAACACATCGTTAAGACTAATCTGGAGAACTTAAGAGTTCTTTATGAAGACAACCATATTATAGCTATAAATAAGAGACCTGGGGATATTCTTCAGGCAGATAAGACGAAAGATCCTGTACTTTCCTCTTTTGCTGCGCAATACATAGCTAAGAAATATAATAAACCCGGAGAAGCATTCATATCGATATTACATAGAATAGACAGGCCGGTGAGTGGTGTAGTAATTTTTGGAAGAACAAGTAAGGCTACCACCAGACTTTCTCAAATGTTTAAGAACAGAGAAATTCAAAAAACATATTGGGCTATAGTAGAAAACGCTCCTGGTGAAACATCTGGAACTGTTGTGAACTATTTAAAGAAAAATTCTGACAGAAATAAGAGCTACGTCTCTCACCATGAGACTAAAGGCTCAAAAGAAAGTCAACTTTCATACAAGCATATAGGTTCAGGTGATAGATATCACTACTTAGAAGTAGAGCCTAAAACAGGACGTCACCATCAGATAAGGGCCACTTTGGCGGATTTAGGATGCTCCATAAAAGGTGATGTTAAATACATGGCCAAAAGAACAAATAAAGACGCCTCTGTTTGTCTTCATGCCAGAACCATTGAGTTTATGCACCCTGTAAAAAAGGAGCTTATCTCCATTACGGCTCCACCTCCAATTGAGCCTATCTGGGATGAATTTTTAAGAATCTCTAAAAACGAATAAGAATAGCATTTAACGGGTAAATCGTGCCGAGATTTCCTTGGTATAAATAAGTAATTTTGCAACGCTAAAAAGACGTAAACATGAGTGAAGAAATAGAACACGTAAAATGCCTAATCATAGGTTCAGGACCTGCTGGCTACACTGCTGCTATATATGCTGCTAGAGCTGACATGAAGCCTGTATTATATCAAGGACTGCAGCCAGGAGGACAACTTACAGAAACTACTGAGGTAGATAATTTCCCAGGGTATCCTGAAGGAATAGATGGGCCTCAAATGATGGTTGACTTGCAAAAACAAGCTGAAAGGTTTGATACTGATGTAAGAAGTGGATGGGTGACTAAAGTAGATTTCAGCGGTTCAGTTCATAAAGTAGAATTGGATAGCGGGAAGAAAAACATGACTGCTGATACAATCATTATTTCTACAGGAGCTTCTGCTAAATGGTTAGGTCTAGAATCTGAAATTAGACTTAGAGATATGGGAGGCGGTGTTTCTGCATGTGCTGTTTGTGATGGATTCTTTTATAGAGATCAGGAAGTATGCATCGTAGGTGCTGGAGATTCAGCATGTGAAGAAGCTAGTTACCTGGCTAAACTTTGTACTAAAGTGCACATGCTCGTTAGAAAAGATGAATTCAGAGCTTCTAAAGCTATGGTCCATAGAGTAGAAGGAATGGAAAATATAGAAATTCACTACAACACAGAAACAGTAGAAGTTTTAGGAGACACTGGAGTAGAAGGAGCTAAAGTGAAAAACAATAAAACAGGAGAAGAGTCTACTATTACTTGTACAGGATTTTTCGTAGCTATAGGTCACACACCAAACACTAAAATATTCGCTGATTATTTAGATCTCAACCCTCAGGGATATATCAATGTAATTCCTGGAACTTCTAAGACTACAGTAGAGGGAGTTTTCGTAGGAGGAGATGCTGCTGATCATGTATACAGACAAGCGGTAACTGCTGCTGGAACAGGATGTATGGCTGCATTAGATGCTGAAAGATATTTAGCTGCTAAAGGAATTCATTAAAAAGTTCTATTCAAAACATTTAGAAGCCTTTACTTTTTTAAGTAAGGGCTTTTTCTATTAGTAAAATATTTCACTAACTTCCAAACTGAGTTATTTAACTTAGATTCAAATATGAAAATTCACTTTTCCTTCTTCATTTTAACAATTAGTTTTATTTTCCTCACATTTAATTTAAAAAGTCAACAATTTGGTTCGCAAAATGAAATCTCCAATTCGGTATGGAATGCATCTCAGTCAATTTCAGTGGATTTAGATAATGATGGCGATATCGATATCGTTACAGCCTCAAGATATGATCACAAGTTGGTTTGGTATGAAAACTATGGAAATGAAAGTTTTTCGAGACAGATAATAATATCCGAAAATATTAGAGATATTATAGTTGTAGAAGCAAATGACTTAAATAATGATGGAATTATTGATTTGACAGTTTTAGGTATTTATGACGATGAATTATCCATTCTTTTAGGTTTGGGGAGTGGAGAATTCCAAGAGAAGATAATCATAGATCAATTCGCTCAATCGCCTTCGAGTATTCTATTAACTGACATTGAAAGTGATGGAGACTTGGATATCATCTTAACTATTTATTTTAGTAATGATCTTACCCTTTATATAAATGATGGCGATGCCAACTTCTCTCCAGAGGTTATTTCAAATGTTGTGAGTTCTATAACTGGTATAATCTGTGAAGATTTAGATGGAGATAATGATAAAGATATTTTCATTACTAGAGGTACTGGGCAAGTTTCTACCGCATATTTTGAAAATCTAGGAGGAACTAACTTTGGAGATTATGTACCTATAGACATTAACGGAGTGATTTCCTCTACCTGTAAAACATTAGATATCGATAACGATGGTGATTCTGATATTGTATTCGCTTCGCAAAACACTCAGATACGGTGGTCGGAAAATTTAGGAAGCTTAAGTTTCTCGGATGTGACAAATGTCTCCAGTTTTAATGATGGAATTAAATCTATAGCCACTTCAGATTTTGATGATGATGAACTAGAAGATCTTATAGTATCCAGTACTGATGATGCCAGACTTTCATGGTACAAAAATGAAAACGGAACCCTTTCTTACCAAAACGTTATTAGTGAGATAGATGCTTCGTTTAGGCATATTCATATTGACGATATAAATTCTGATGGATATTCAGACATTCTGGCCACTTCATTTGAAAACGATAAAGTAGCTTGGTTTAAAAATGATGGAAATGGAAACTTTTCTGAATTTCTAATTTCGGAAAGAGCGAATGGACCTACAAGCTTTGATACTGGAGATATAAATGGTGATGGATTAGATGATTTAGTAGTGGCATGTAATTTTGGAGACAATATAGTCTGGTATCCTAAACTAAATTCTACAGATTTTGGTAAACAACAAGAAGTAGTAGCAGAGATAAATCAACTGGTAGAATCTCAATTAGGAGACATGGACGAAGATGGAGATTTGGATGTGGTTTTCATAGAATTTAATCCTTGGAGACTAGCTTGGTGTGAGAATGATGGAAACGGGAATTTCAGCCCGTTTAGTGAAATTTACCCGAATGATATAGAAGTAATAAATGGAATAGGGAAATTTGAAATTGCAGATATGGATTTAGATGGGGATTCAGATATAGTGACGATATCTTCTTCAAATCATACATTCTATTTTGAAAATCAAGGAGGAGGAAATTTCATATTGGAAGATGATGATTTAGAGGAATTCCCAATAGTGGGAGAATCATCAGCATTAAATGTATCTGACCTTGACAATGATGGATTACCTGATGTTTTCATATATAACACTGATGAAAATAGGGCCATGTTCTTTAAGAATACAGATAACGGAAATTTTAATAACAGCGTTCAAAGTGTAACTGGACAATTTGATTATGTAAAAGCTGATTTTTTTGATAATGATCAGTTTATGGATCTTTTAACTTTTAATGAAGGAAGTACTACGGCCACTATTAGATATGGAGATGGAACGGGAAGTTTTTCAACAGCTAACTCACAATCAATATTCTTTACAAGTGCTAGAACTGTATTGGCTGAAGACTTTGATTTAGATGGTGATTTAGATCTTGTAATAGCTAATGATATTATCAACAGCGTTCAATATTTAGAAAACGAGGGGGATTATCAATTTTCTCTTGCGTCAACTATAGAAAATAATTTGACCCAGATTAAACAAATGAGTGCTGTAGATATTGATAATGATGGGTTTAAAGATTTAGTTTATATAGACAAAGGTTCTCATAATATTTCCTGGCATAAAAACACATATGGTATTTGTTTAGACCAGACCGCCTGCAATTACAATACCTCAGAATTCAACTCAGACGGTACTTGTTGCTATTTAGAATTTTGTGATGATCAAACGGCCACAAACTATTTGGAAGAGTTTTGTTGTACACCCGTAGTCTGCCTAGTCCCTGCCGATTTTGATCAAAACGGCACCGTTGATGTTGAAGATTTAGGTGTAATATTAGGAGCTTTTGGTCAAGATTGTGATGACTTACCAGCTCCATGTGTTTATGATCTAAATGGTGATGGAGTGATAAACATTACTGACATAGCATACTTTTTAGGTTCCTTCGGTTAACTAAATTCTAATTTGGACTAAAATTTAGTTGGATAAATCAATTCTTTTGTATTCATGGTTAAACTCATTTTTACTTCATTTCTAATCCTGATAAGTTCTATACAAATGAACCAAAGCGAAACTATAGAGTTCACCAACGAAGAACTTCTAGGTCAAATCAACTATGCAGTAAACTCATCATTTACTGTAATTCCTGCTGAATACACCTCTAAAAGTAAAGTTTATCTTAGAACTGAGACTTTAGATGCTTTTAAAAAAATGTTCTATTCAGCTAAGGAATGTGGTGTGGATTTAACTATAATAAGTGCAGCCAGAAACTTTGACTATCAAAAAGGAATTTGGGAAAGAAAATGGAAAGATGGAAAGTACATTAAACATTTCGGAGCAGACAGAGCTAAGGCCATTATGAGGTATAGTTCAATGCCTGGAACCAGCAGGCATCACTGGGGAACCGACATAGATATAAATGAGTTAAATGATTCTTACTTCACTTCAACTTCTGAAGGAAAAAAGGTATATGAATGGTTAACGACTCATGCCAATTCCTTTGGCTTTTATCAGACGTACACTTCCAAGGAAAACGGAAGAACTGGATATGAGGAAGAAAAATGGCATTGGAGTTATATGCCTATTGCTACGCAATTACTAAAGTCTTACAATGAGCAAATCAGTTATAAAGAAATAACAAACTTTAATGGACACGAAAGTGCTGAGCCACTCGGTGCAGTTGAATTGTACGTAAACGGAATAGATACTAATTTAAAGTAAAAATCTACTTTACATCAAATAGACTTTCTCCACCAAGCGGGTGAGAAACAGTAAACCCTTCTCCCATTTCAAATCCAGCTTCTCTGCCCATTTGACGAGACCTTCCTTCCTGTCTCTTATACACATCTGACGCTGCCGA
>CAJXOV010000020.1 GCA_913057815.1 uncultured Flavobacteriales bacterium | reverse complement strand
GATGTAGAGAGGTCTCGTGGGCTCGGAGATGTGTATAAGAGACAGATCAAATATTAGGCTTTACACAGATTCAATTCGTGATGAAATAATGCCGTACAGAGAATTCCAAGATTATCTTCAAAGTCGTATTGAAGAGGATAATTCAAGGTTAACCGAGCTAGAGATAGAAGAGTTTATTTCTAACTATACCCAAAGTTTAAGGTCAAGAATAAATGAACTACTCAATTTAATGGTTGAAGAATACTCACAATGATAAATGGCGCTTACAATATTTATAGTGCATAGTACCCTACAGGATGCTGCACCAACATACACAAAACGTCACAAAAAAAAGAGCCCAAGGGCTCTTTTTTACAATCTATATATCTTAAAAGCAGCAATTACTCCTTAACCACCTTAGAAACCACCATTCCATTAGCAGTAGCCACATTCACCAAGTAAACTCCAGCTTCTAAGTTGGAGAAATCTATGGTGTATTGCAACGCGCCATTTACTGCTATGGTTTTTACTGTTCTGCCATTTACATCTGTAATGCTTATGGTTTGTACATCTATTTTCTGAGGAATAGTTAATGTAAACAGTCCAGTGGATGGGTTAGGGTAGATGTCTAGTGTAGCATCATTTGCCAGCTCATCAACTCCTACATTGTTTCCTGAGTATTCTATTAAATATCCATGAATTCTATAAAACGGCTCAGTATGTCCCGAGTTATTATAGTCAGTGTTTAGAGCATTGGTGTAATCTTCCAATACATAATCTATAGTAAGATCAGCTCCTGGTGTGTATTCATCTGTGGAAAGGTTCTGTACCCAAGGTTGTACATCTTGTCCTGGACACCATCCAAAACGGCTTCCTGTCCATGTTCCTGCTTGATTAGCACATTCGTTATCTGCACAGTCGTTTCTCCATAAATCTTGAGCATAAGCCTCAGTACCATTGATATGAATGTGGTGTGTTTGGTTCATGAACTCAGCTGCATTTCCAGTATTTCCTTGTCCATGGCCCGTAGTTGTCATTCTTACTTTTACTTGCTCTGTGTTTCCGTTTAGTGAAACCGTGAATGGGTCTAAGTCATAAGAGATGCCTGGATCACCATATACCCAATAATCTTTATCCCATAGCTGGTGTACGGTTACCTCATCCCATGAAGGTGTTCCTTCTACAAATTCTAAGCTCATGTCTACTAACCAACCTGAAGCTCCCCATACTTGCACGTAGCTTTCCCAAGTTAGACTACCAGTCATTAGAGAACGGAAATCTGTTAAATCCCAAGTCCATCCACCGCATCCTTGTCCGTATGGAGTAATGTATCTGGCCAATTCATATCTGTCTCCATCTTTTAAAAGAGAAACTTTAGCAGCTTGATCCCATGGGTCACATCCACCATTAGGGCAGTAAAGGTCTACGTGTAACAATACTTGACTGTAATCATCTAAATTCTCTGGCATAGCCAATGGCTTAAAATGTGTTTGGCCGAATGATCCAAAGTTATGTCTCACTTCATCAAACAATACTTGTGTTAGAGACTGTTCTATAGAAGCGCTTAATTCATTGTTAATGTCGTTTCCGTCATCAACGAAATCTACTCTAGCCGTTATGTCCAGTGTGCTTACTCCTGAAAGATTTTCAGTTCCGCTAAAAGTGTGAAGATATGACTCAAATGGTGCTAGCTCCATGTTCACCATTTCAGTAATTTCTGTTTCTCCGTCTATTTGGTAAGATACTTCGAAATCAGTAACTGGATTACTCGATACATTTTTCACTTCTACTTTTACAGTTTCAGTATCTGAAAAACCAGAACCAATAACGGAAGGAGAAATTATTCCTGTTACACTTAAGTCTTGATCTATAGGTACAAATCCGTTGACCCAATCTTCTTCTACCATATTCAGTAATTGACCATCGTTCCCATTAGCCGTAGCATCTGCAGCCATGTTGCCAGTTCCTTCATTGAAGTTGTAATAGGCTGATAATCCAGCTTCATCACCCACAAGCTCTATTGACATATTGTCCAATATTTCTTGCTCTGTTCTAGCTACATCCCATATTCTAACCTCATCTAGTATACCTTGGAAATATCTGCTAGTCCATGTCGGGTTTTCGCCAATGTTCATTAATCCACCTGTAGAAGGAGAGAAGGTTCCAGTTACATCTGTACTTGTTATCAATCCTCCATTTAAGTATAGCTTCATAGTGCTGCCGTCATAAACTCCAGCTATATGATACCAAGTATTAAGGCCTAAAATCTCAGCACTATTGGCCTCGTTCCATGTTCCGTCTATAGACATGTTAAATCCTACTCTTCCGTTGGCACCACATCTTAAAGAATATCCTTGATCTGGACTGCCTGTTTCTTTACATATGATAGATCCGGCCCATATGTCATTGGCCCATTCCTCAGAGTTAATCCATGCTTCTAAAGTAAATTCTGTAGAAGGGTTTAGGGAAGGAGAGTCTGTGACTCCTATTCTATTGTTGGCTCCATCGAAATACAGCGCATTGTTTTGAGCGAAAACTGTTCCTAATGAAAGGAACGAAATAACTGATAGTAAGTAAATTTTAGTCATCTTATTGAAGTATTATTCTTTGCGTGAATGATGTATCTTTTGATTGGATGTGAACTATAAAAGAACCTTTCGGTTGATCTGCTAATTCTATTCTTAAGTCATTGTTTGAGGTAGAAGTAATGGTTTTAACTAGTGCTCCTAACGTATTGTAAATATTTACTTTATCTCCTGTGTTTATTCCTGAAATAGTAAAATGTTCCGAAGTCGGATTTGGGTAGAACCCAAAGTTTCTGGCAGTTTTTAATTCTTCTATTCCTGTCTGTATTTCGAACGTTTGACCTGACACGCCAAAGGCATAATAGCCATCTTGGAAATCAAAATTTTGAAACTGAAAAATCCCATCGATTGGACTAGTTGGATGTGCCAATGCTATAAAATTATCTTCTAGGTTTGCTCTCCATAACAGAGCATATTGGTCAAGGTCGAAACTGTCTTGAATTAATCCACCACCAGCTTCTACTAAATCCACTGTAAATGTTCCGCTCACATCTGGAGCACATTTTACATACCATTCTCTAGCAGTTCTGTTAAAGTCTACAGGATTAGTGCTTGGTGCATTATCAGGAGTAATTCCTACTGCATTCGTATTTCCCATAACCAGATACTTCCAGTATTCATTTTCCAATACATCTGTAATAACTGACATTCCGTTGTCAGATGATATTCTGTGGAAATTCTCTTCTGTGTTATACCAAGCTGCTTGTACTTCCTCAAGGCTAGACATGGCTACATCAGCCACTGGAGCTCCAGAAAGCTCGAATCCAACACTTATGTGATCTGAGTTACTCAACGTACCATCTATTCCATTTGGTCCATTGTCGGGCACTGTTGACCCTGAAGCATCATCGAAAGGGTAATAGGCTAAAAGGTCGTCCTCATTTCCCATCAATTTAAAATGCATTCTAGATTTTATTTCTTCTTGGGTAAGTGCTTTATCCCAAACTCTAATTTCATCTAAATCTCCATAAAACTGAAAGGAAACCGCATCCCATGGGGCGTTTCCTATGATGAATGAAGAAAGTTCTATGCTAACACCAGCACTAGGGAACATATCTGCTTCTCCACTAAGTTCACCGTTAATGTAATTATAAAGCTTGCTGTTGGTTACCGAGTAAACAGAGGTCATGTGCACATAAGCTGAATCTATAGGCATGGTTCCGCTTCCTGTTATCGGCACTTGCTGTAAGGTAGGGTTGAAGCACTCAGTATACACTTGGCCTTCTATGAATCCCATCACGTATCCATTATCGAACGTGTCGTCATCTGCATTTACTTTACCGATGACTTTACGGTTTTCTATAAAATTCCATGCTCTTACCCATAACTCAATAGTAAAATCATCTTGGAAATCAAAGACAGGATCTGTACCACAGTTGATGTTTAAAGCGGGTGTGTCATTGTCATTCCATACATTGTAATCTATAGACCAGCTCTTGTTTTCTGGTGATTGAGAATATCCGCGTTGCAATGCGAAAACTGCTAGAAGTAAAATAAGTAATCGTGTTTTCATATAGGTTTAATTGGACCACCAAAGTGGCGTAGTAAGTTCATCTGAGCCCTGCATTTCTATGGCTTCTAGATAGTTTGTTTGGTTCAAAGTGAATTCACTATTTGGGTATTTTAATCGTTGAGGGAAAATGCTGTTATCTATAGATTCTCCATAAAAATCTACTAAGGTAGGAAATCCTGTTCTTCTGTATTCCGAGAAGGATTCTAAGGTGTTTTCATATGCCAAAAGAGTCCATTTTTGAGTGATGATATCTTCTAGATCTACAGCAGAAATAGCGTTTACATAGTCTGCTATGTCTTGTTCTTCAATATTCTCATGGTCTGAATAGTTATGAAAATTCATGTGCTCCATATGAGTTCTCACACCTTCTTTAACCAGCTCGTCAGCATTTCCGTTCCATAAACCTCTAAGAGAAGCTTCAGCCTGTAGAAAGCATAACTCGCTATAGGAGAGTAGTGGCACTGGTCGAAGATTGGTCATGTAAAATTCTCCAATTCTAGAAACATCACCCCACTCGCCATTGGGGTCTCCCAGAGTTTCGTCTAAGTTGTAATCTTCCCACTCTTCACTATTGAAAGGAAGTAGATTAGGAACGCCTTTAAATCGTTCTAAAAAGTCGAATGTATCATACAAAGAAGCCTCTTCTAAGTAGAAGTTAATTCTAGGGTCGTCATTCTCTAGTAGGAGGTCTACAAGATATTTACTAGGGTTTACATATTGAGCTCCCTCAGAAAATCTGATGTTACCAGCTTCATTTAGTGGATTGTTAAATACGGAGTTGAATTGAAACTCAGCAGAACCAGCATTGGATTCGAATAAGTCGACACTTTCTAAATCAGTCAGCACATCATTAGCCAAAGATTCATTCACATTAGAAACCCGCATAGCCAGTCTAAATCGAAGTGAATTAGCAAATCGTTTCCATTTGTCTATATCGCCAGCAAACAATAAATCACTATCCGAAGTTATGGCTTCTGCGGCCTCATCAAGTTGAGAAACAGCTAACTCTAAGTCCGCAAATAACTTGTTATACACTTCCTCCTGAGAATCAAAACTAGGAGCGAAGTTTAGTTCAGGATTGCCCTGTAATGCCTCAGAATAAGGGATAGCGCCCCATAAATCAGTTACTCTGTGAGCTATAAATGATTTCCAAATGAGCGCAGTAGCTTTCAAATTGGTAAAGTCTTCTCCAGCAGTTTCATCATAATCAATAATCACTTGCGCATTATTCATAGCATCTATGTAAGATTCGCTCCAGTAATTATCACCACCCGGAGGAGAGATGTAAGGAATGCTAGGATTTATACCTCCACGTGCAGAGAAATACATTACCCAATGAGCTATTCCGTTATACTCTAGGTTAGTAGCGGTCAAATAATTGCTCATCCCTCTTTTAACCGATTGTTTGAAAAGCAGATCAGGATTAGGAGTTTGAGAATCGTTAGGGTTTACGTTTAGGTCGGTGATGTCTTTTTTACAAGCCCCGATTAAAACCGCTATAACTAATGCCAGTATGTAAATCCTTTTGTTCATATTCTATTAATCTCCGCGCTTCCCCCTAACCTCCTAAAGGGGCGAGCTTCGCGCTAATTTCTTTTGCTCCTTGCTACGCTTCTCATATTCGAGCCCAAATGCAACTCTAATCAAATTCCCCTCCTGTTTTTAGGAGGGGTGTATTGCTGTTACGCAATCACCAGTTTACCTCAATCGCCCACAGCAATACGGGGTGGTTGCAATGCAAAAGCAACTTCCAAATCAGCAACACAAATATCCACGCTTCTCCCATTCGGCTATCGCTCAGGGAACCGCTTCCCGCTAAAACCAAGTGAGCCCGCGAACGACTCTGCACTCCAATCAAATTCCCTTGCCTTCGATACTATTTGTCCAATCGGCCAAATCACACATTCGACTAAGCTCAGTGCACCGCTCAGTCAGCGAGCATCGTGCTTGCAACTTAAAAAATTCCCCTCCTGTTTAGGAGGGGTGCCCAAAGGGCGGGGTGGTTGCAATGCAAAAGCAACTTCCA
Organism: uncultured Flavobacteriales bacterium; assembly: GCA_913057815.1. GTDB lineage: Bacteria > Bacteroidota > Bacteroidia > Flavobacteriales_D > Sanyastnellaceae > ASP10-05a. The sequence goes on along the minus strand of CAJXOV010000020.1, from coordinate 6,846 downwards.
AACCCATTCGAGCCAGCGAGCAACGCCTAACAGTGAGCCAGCGAACAACTCCAATCCCGATAGCTATCGGGACCAAACTCCAAACCCCGAACTCCAAACCCATTTCAAATCGACACCTTCAAATACATCCCAATACTCCGCCTATTCGGATAAGCATACAATTCATACCCTTGTCCATTTCCGTTAGTCAGTGAGCTCTCAGGATCTATATTCGGAACATTGCTGTGAATCAACCATAAGTTAGTTCCAAATATTCCCAAACTCATGCTTCTTAATTTAAGCTTTTTATAAAATGACTCTGGTACATTGTAGCCAATACTTAACTCTCTTAGTTTTACGAATGACGCATCGTATATAAACGGTTCGTGTATTTCGTCTTGCCATCTAGAAACCCTCTCGTAATAGTCAAATGGATCTATAAATGTTGAATTATTTTGACCACTTACATCTTCACCATTCACAGTAGTTCCAGGAGCATAAGTTCCTTCTACTAAATATCCGCCTGTAGCAGTCCAGTCTTGCGTTCCCACGCCAGCCTCTTCTCTAGCTGCTTCAGATGCATACCATTCTTCTCTTCCTTCTAATGATTCAGTGAAATTCCCAGCATAACCATTCCCATACATATTGGTTCCAGAGAATATATCTCCACCTATTTGACTATGAATAAGCATAGAGAGCGTCCAGTTCTTATAGCTGAAATTCTGACTAAGAGATAGGCTGAAGTCAGGAGTGAAATTCCCCAAGACTTTAGGAGTTTGGTCTTTGATGACCATTCCTTGAGCATCTACTTGTACATTTCCATTTTCATCTCTGAGGAATCCATAACCTACAATGTCTCCATAAGGGTTGTTTGGTCGAGCTTCTATAGTTAATCTCCAGTGTTCATATAGAATAGAGCTTTCTACATTTGGACCCAGTTCCTGAACTACCGACTTGTTTCTAGAGAAAGCTAGATTGGCATTCCATTTAAAATTCTTCTTTTCTATAGGAGTGGAGTTGATTTGAATCTCTATTCCACTATTGTCTATGACTCCACTATTCACAATAGCCGACCTATAACCCGAAGCAGCCGACACAGGAATGTTAGATATCTGATTAAACGATCTGTTATTGTAATACGTGAAATCTATTCCTAATCGGTTCAAGAAGAACTTTATATCACTCCCTATTTCGAACGATTTAACGAGTTCAGGAACCAATCCTAGATTAGGAACAGTTGTGCTAATAAACTGAGAATCTCCGTATCCTTCGTTGTTTACCGTCTGGTAAGTAGTTTCTAATTGGTATGGTTCTCCTTCATTTCCCACGCCCGCATAAGAGATTCTAAGCTTACCGAAAGAAAATCCTTTCTCTGGTAGTTTACTTCTGTTAAACAATTCTGAATACACAAATCCAAGGCTAGCGGAACTATACAGGAAGGAGTTTTTACCTTTTGGTAGGGTAGAAGACCAGTCGTTTCTAGAGGAGATGTCCAAGTAGAGCATTCCATCATATTCAAACTGCCCGAATGCATACAATGAGTTTTTAGCTGCTTGAGATAAAAATGGAGGCCTATTCGAAATGGTGTCTTTGCTGTTTTCTAAAGTATAGACTTGTGGTTCTAACAGCCCGCCAACTGTACTTCTGGAGTTTACGTTTTTCTCATAATACATAGCGTTTCCTCCTAAGTTTAACTGATAAGAGAGCTTATCTGAAAGCTTGTTATTATAGGATATCAGAAAATCGGTGTTTATCAGGTTTTGGCTATCATCAGTTTCTGAATAACCACCCAGAGAGTTGATTAAGCCATATTGCGCATCTTGGTTGTAAAATTCAGTAACGTACACGTCTGGTGATGTTCGAATCATCGCTTTTAATTTAGGAGAAACTTCATAAGTTAAAGAAGCATTTCCAAAGAGTCTTTTCCGTGTGTCTCCATTTCTCTGATGTTCGATATTCCAGTACGGATTAGTCATCCAATTCCAGAAGCCAAACCAAGTATTTTCAGCTAAAAAATCTTCACCGTTTTCATCAACTCGAAGCACTTCGTAATCGCTTTCCAAAGACTCTAAACTGATATGTCTAGGCATATGAACGAAGTTTCTATTCGGGTTGTCATGCGAATCAGAAAGTGACGGTCTGTTGAATGCTTCGTTTAAAATGTAATTAGCGTAAGCGTTTATTTTCAGTTTCTTAGTTAGCTCTGATTGAATCTTTAATCCAAGGTTAGTTCTGTTCAGTTTAGCTCCGGGGACTATGTCTTTAGTGACATTGTTAGATGCCGAAAATCTAAAGTTTACTCGTTTGATTTTCCCATCCACAGAAAATGAATTAGTGAAAGTAGAACCTGTTCTAAAATAGTCTTTGTAATTATTTGGTTGAGGAGAAAAAGGAGTGGTGTCACCATTCCAATCCACTATTCGTTGACCGTTCATTAAAGGTCCCCAACTTCCTTTGCTAAAATCTGAAGAGGAATTGAATACGGGAATTCCGGTACTATTCGTCCATGCTCCCTCAAACTTTCCATTTCTCCCAGCTCCGTATTCATCCTGTAAATCATACAGAATATTAGGCGTCTCAGCAGTAAAACTAGTTCTGAAATTGACTCTAAGTTTTTTACTGTTTCCACCATTTTTAGTGGTGATTAGTATCACACCATTAGTAGCCTGTGAGCCATAAAGGGCAGCAGCACTCGCACCCTTTAAAACAGATATAGATTCTATATCATCAGGGTTGATATCAGAAACACCATTTCCATAGTCTTTTCCACCCCATTCATCACCTGAGTTACTGTTGGTGCTGTTGTTTATAGGAACTCCGTCTACTACGATTAGCGCTTGGTTATTTCCCGAAAGAGAGTTATTTCCACGTAATATAATTCTGCTTGATGTACCTGCACCACCATTGGTTGAGCTAATGTTCAATCCGGCTACTTTTCCTGAAAGTCTGTTGATCACGCTAGGGTCGGAGCTCAGTTCTATTTCTTTAGCCTTTAGTTCAGTAATGGCGTAACCTATAGACTTCTTCTCTCTTTTAATACCTAAAGCCGTAACTACCACATCATCTATATCTACGCTGTTTTCTTTAAGCGTTGCAATAATTTTATTTCCAGTAATAAGCACAGAATCCTCCTGAAACCCTACAGCAGATACTATAATGTGCGTATCAACGTCTGCTATTTGAATAGAGAAAACACCATCTCCTCCAGCAGAAGACTGAGAGATTGAAGAGATAATATTGGCAAAGGGAATCGGTTCGTTTTCTGTAGTTATAACTGTTCCAGAAATGGTTTTTTGACCAAACGCAGCCATAGTCACTAGGGAGACTAGGATAAATAGAATAACTGGTTTAACTGAATTCATTTTGGTGCCTCAAATATATATTACAAGAAGCAGAATTAAAGTGATAAATGAGATGGCTTCTTATAGAGTTATCAAGTAAGTGTTTTCGTGAGTTTGTAAATTCTGAAGAGTTAGATCCTAGTAGATTCAGTTACTTTAAGAATTAACTATGAGTGAATGTTTTAATTTTGGAACGAGTTTTGGGTTTAGCCACCAATTCAAACTATAAAACATTTCAAAATGAAAAATTATGCATTCCTTTTAATACTGATGGTAGCAGTTTTGTTTTCATCATGTACCAGAGAAGATTCTGATAGTGTAGATCAAGACACAATTCACACACGGTATGTGCTAGAATACAATGAAAATTCAGATGTTACTTACGCCAGAGCTCAATTTAGATTTGGAGGATCTACAGGAACAATCTTAGAGCTAGCTGAAGATTCAGAAATTAGCTTTAACAATGAAGATATGAATTGGAAGCCTTTGTTTGCTTATTATGAACTGGTCTTTGCTGGAAATGTAGGGACGGGAGTTTTTGGCTATACAAATGATGATGGAGAATCTTTCTCAAACATCGCTGGGGTTCCAGAAGCTATAAACTTCCCCTCAGATTTAACTGTGGTAAATATAAATAATGCGCTTTCTTTAGAGTGGGAAGGAGCTTCACTCGAAAGTGGCGAGTTTTGTCTGATAACGATTACAGGTGAAGATACCACTGGAGATGGGGAGCTGTTTATCATATCAGATGAAGGAGCCACAGATATTGTGCTTCCTGCAGACAGATTGCAGGAGGTTGGTGTGGGAACCGCTAACATGATTATTAACAGAGATCAAAATGACTTTTCTATAAATGGAACAGATGAAGGCGGAGTAGTCGTGGGACGTTATATCGGAGATAGACTGAATAATATTGATTTCATTCAGTAATCTCGTAGAATCATACTAACGGAAAGCCTCATTATCATGCGGCTTTTTTTTAGCTAATTGTTATAATTTCCAGGCCATTCCTAAGCCAGCGCTAAAACTTCTAGATGATACTCTTAAAATAGTATCAAACTCTTTAGCAGAACTTCTTGAATAGTAAACCAGTCCTTCAATGCTTAGCTTTTTATTTAATGGAATGCTTATACTTTGTCTTAAGGTTATTGACAAGTAAAATAAATTATGGTTTTCTTTTCCTGTTCCAGAGTCAGTTGAGCTACTATTTGGCCCGTTAATCGACCAGCTAGATTTGTAGCTGTCATGATTGTTGTGTAATAGGATGTTTCCTTGAATTCCAGCACTAAACTGAAAATACTTTGCAAAGCCAAGGTTCAATGGATAAGCACCAATAAACAAAGCTGTTTTCTCAAATTCAGTGTTGTATTTAGTAGTTCCTCCTTGCCCTCCAGTTTTTAACGAAAGCTCACAGTATTCTTTTTTTATTCCAAGCTCGTACCGTACAAATTGATAGGCTCCAGGAATACTATCAATGCCTATTCTGAAAATGAACCCCTGCCCATTTCCTCCTCCTTCATTATGGCCATAGTTAGTATCTAAATTTCTTAAGTTGATTTGGCTAAATGCCATACTACCATCTAAAGTTTGTGTAATTCCAGCTTCAGAGAATATGCAAAGTGAGATGAGGATTAAGACGTTGACTTTCATTCAGCTATAATACATCCGTAGTATGCTTTTCCCTAACAGTTGTATAAGATTTTAATATGAAATGTTTTAATGATTAATCAACCATTCTAATCTGTTTCCACCTCCTTTCTTTTCGCATCTTTGCGCGCTCAAAATTTAGAGCAAACTGAACAATGGAAGAATTCGAATTAGGGCAGAGGTGGAGTAGTGTAGGAGAACCTGAATTAGGTGTGGGAGTAGTGAAAGAACTTTCTAAGGGAAGAGTGCTTTTGGATTTCCCCTCTTCGAAAGAAGTTAGAATGTACGCTTCGGAGAGTGCTCCGTTAAGACGCGTTTCGTTCAAAGCTGGTGATACGGTGAGTGATGCTGAAAACAAACCTTTTTTAATAGAGGAGGTTCGTGAATTAGGTGATTTGATTATTTACTTAAGTGCCACTGGGCTTTTAAGTGAAGCTGATATGGGTGAGGTTGCTGTGAAGCACACTCTTTCTGACCAGTTGTTTCTAGGTGAGCTAGAATCTAGAAAAGCCTTTGATATCAGAAAGAAAATAATAGAATTTGATTTTGAAAGAAAGCTGTCCTCCGTTCATGGTTTTGTAGGAGCTCGTGTGGATCTTATTCCGCATCAGTTTTATATAGCCAATGAAGTATGCTCAAGGTATTATCCGCGTGTTTTATTAGCTGATGAGGTAGGTTTGGGGAAAACAATAGAGGCATGTTTAATCATGCATAAGCTTCTGCTTACTGGTAGAGTTTCCAGAGTGCTAATTCTCGTTCCAGATTCTTTAGTTCACCAGTGGTTTGTAGAAATCCTTAGAAAATTCAATATGTGGTTTAACATATTTGATGAGGAACGATGTGAAGCTATCGAAGAAGGAGCTCCTGAAGGAAATCCTTTTCTAGCGGATCAACTGGTTATCTGCAGCACTTCTTTTCTGGCAGGTTCTAGTAAGCGAGCTCAGCAGGCAGTTTCTGCTTCATGGGATATGCTTATCGTGGATGAGGCACATCACCTTAAATGGACTGAGAAAGAGGTAAGCCCAGAATATGCCATCGTGGAAGTATTGAGTGGAATAGCTCAGAGTTTATTATTGTTATCAGCTACTCCGGAGCAGTTGGGAGTGGAAAGCCATTTTGCCAGACTCAGGCTCTTAGATCCTGAACGGTATTCGGATTTAGAATCTTTTAAAAATGAATCGTTAGGACATCAGCCGGTTGCTGATTTGGTCGAGCATTTATCCACTACCAAGGCTCTGACTAAGAAACAGGTTTCGCTAATAGAAAAACTAACAGGTGAGGAGGATTTGGAGGTGAAAGATCCTGAAGTGAGGAATAATCTTATAGAGGATTTACTGGATCAACATGGCCCAGGAAGAGTGATGTTTAGAAACACTAGGGCAGCATTAAAAGGATTCCCTAAGAGAAATGTAGAACTGGTAGCGTTGCAAAACACAAGCTACTTAGAAGACAACGAATTAATCAGTCGTTTCAAGGATGAATTTTCAGCAGACACTGGGTTGCGTAAAACAGTGAAGCTTGATTTTAGTGTGGATCCTAGAATAGATTGGTTGGTAAAGCTATTGGCAGAATTAGATCCTTTAAAAGTGCTTCTGATTTGTAAAACCAAACAGAAAGTATTGGCTCTTGAACAAGCTATAGCTAAAAAGGTGAGGCTAAATGTAGGAGTATTTCATGAAAGCCTGACCCTAGTGCAGCGCGATAGAAATGCTGCTTGGTTCGAGGAGTCAAACGGAGCTAGACTTCTGATTTGTTCGGAAATAGGAAGTGAAGGAAGAAACTTCCAGTTTGCTCATCACTTGGTGCTTTTTGATCTGCCAGCTCATCCAGAATCTGTCTCTTATACACATCTCCGAGCCCACGAGACCTCTCTACATCT
>CAJXOV010000019.1 GCA_913057815.1 uncultured Flavobacteriales bacterium | reverse complement strand
GGCTCGGAGATGTGTATAAGAGACAGCTTTAACTCCACAATTACATGACATTTTAAAATTCTATGGTAAAATAGTAAATCTATGAAGTAATAATTTTCTCCGATTAAAATTCTCTTTTGTCGTTTTTCAAAACAAAATCCATTTCCAAGTTCGATAATAAACTCTTGTAGATTATTTAAGAGCGCTGTCTCTAAATCTGACTCTTCCATTAATGGTTTAACATCCAAGTCCAGAAATTCAAAAGCATAAATGTTTTTTATTATATCAGTAGCTAAATGAGAATTTTTATTTGTATGGACTAGCTCAGAGAGTTTATTTGGCTTTTCAGATAAGCCAGTTCGTTCAAAGTATAAGCTAGATATTTGTCTTTTTAATTCTCTTACACTCCATGTTCCTTTTATACATTCCACTTCATAAAAAGTACGCTTTAGATCTTCCTTAATTCTTATGAGTTGTTCAAGGTGCGTAAATGAAAGTTTAGTTATAAGAAGCTCACCACTAATTGCTTTACCTTTCTCTAGGGGTTCTGTTATTTCTTCTTTTACATTATTCTGGGTTAATATGGCGGTCAGTGACTGCCGAATCGAACTATTTACCAATCTGGCGGTCAGCGACTGCCGAATTTGAGGATAACAAAAATATAACGCTCGATAATCCCTCAATCTTCTAGCTGTCATACTCTTCACGCCTGTATTCTCGAAATGTTTTTCAAGGTTATTCAAAAGATTCGAACCATAGCTAGCCCTGTCCATGCCTCTCTGTTCATACTCAACTATGTAATATCCAATTAACCAATTACGAATTGTTAAGGCTTGATTTACGGCATTAGCCGCCTGCTCTTGTAAGCCCTCATGGGTTATCGTAATATTGTCAATTAAAAGCTTAAAATCATTCATCCCAATTCAATTTAACATAAGATTATGTTCTTTTAGATTTTACGATTTATATTTTTCCGAAGTTTACTCAGCTAATAATTGATTTATTGAACCTGCCAAATTAATAAAGGGTGACGAAATTGGATATTCTTGACTGGTTTTCATATTCTTCAGCCTTACTTCGCCTATAGCTATTTCATTCGAACCAGCCATCACTACACAAGAAATGTTCTTAGCATTGGCATAGGTCATCTGCTTTTTCATTTTGGCCGCTTCTGGATATACCTCTGTTTTAATACCTTTATCACGCAGTTCAGCTGCTAACTTCACGCAGTACTTTTCTTCCTCTGCACCGAAGTTGACAAACATCACTTGGGTAGTTATAGCAGTATCTGAAGGGAATAATTCTCTCTCATTCATTATGTCCATGATACGTTCTGCACCAAAGGAGATTCCTACTCCGCTAACTCCTTGCCATCCAAATATCCCGGTTAAGTCATCATAACGTCCACCACCGCAGATGCTTCCCATTCCGCTGTCTTTTACGATCACTTCGAAGATGGCACCAGTGTAATAGTTCAATCCTCGAGCTAGTGTTAAGTCTAACTCTAATTCCGCAGCGCGTAAACCGGTTAGGTTTACTTTTTCAATGATTTCTCTTACTTCTTCTACTCCTTTCTTAGCTTCTTCAGAATTTAAACTTTCACTAATCCAGTTAAGTTTGTCTTCAATACTTCCATTAACCGAAAGGAATTTTTTCACCTTATCAATCTCAGCTTCTGTAAACCCTCGGTTGGTCAGTTCTTTTTCCACTCCTTCTACTCCTACTTTATCCAGTTTATCAATAGAAATAGTGAGATTCGTCAGATCATCTTCTTTGCCTATCCATTGTGCTAACCCCGAAAGGATTTTTCTATTGTTCAATTTGATAACTACTCCATCTAACTTTAATGAATCAAGCACTTCATCAAATATGCGCACTAAATCAGCTTCATTCAACAAACTATCAGAGCCTACTACATCAGCATCACACTGGTAAAACTCTTGGTAACGGCCTTTCCCAGGTCTATCTCCACGCCATACAGGTTGAATCTGATAACGTTTAAAAGGCATTGCTATCTCACTCCTATTCATCACCACAAACCGGGCAAATGGAACTGTCAAGTCATACCTCAAAGCTTTTTTACTTATTGAGAAACTCGCTTTTTTACTATCTCCTGCTGCTATAGCTTCCTTATCCGATTTAGCCAAAAAATCTCCGTTATTCAGAAGTTTAAATATCAACTGATCTCCCTCTTCACCGTATTTCCCCGTAAGTGTTTGGAGTGATTCCATGGCAGGAGTCTCTAATGGCATAAAGCCATATTTCTCAAATACAGTCTTAATAGTACCGAAAATATAATTTCTTTTGGCCATATCAGCCGGTCCGAAATCTCTGGTTCCTTTGGGTAAAGAAGGTTTGCTCATAGTGGTTTTTATTGCGTTGCAAAAGTAACAAACCACACAACTACCAACTATGGTTTTGCCCGCGCATTTCTAGGTTTTCAAAGAAGTTTATAATTCCTGATTCTCGGAGCCTCTTTTGATCTTGAAGTTTGCTCGTGAATTCGGATTCCTTTGTTTTCTGCTTTTCCTTTTAGTGGCTAAATAAATGATGACCAAACAGGCTATAACATATATCATAAACATCATCACTCTAAATTAATCCATCATAGAGTGAATTTTTCCAAATCCTAAGTTTTTATTGAACTTTGACTTTGTGTTCATCTTAGACTAAATCTTAAACTTTGCATCCTTATATTGCTACGCAATAAATAAATCCTCCAATGGACTCTAACCTTAAAATGCCCACATTAGGCGCTTCGTTTATTCCCATTATAGTATTAATGGCACTTTTGGCTTTAAACGTTTTATACTTTGGAGCTGATTCTAGTTATGGACCGAATCAAATAGCATTGTTAGCCGCAGCTGGTGTGGCAGGGATAGTAGGACTTAAATTCGGCAGAAGCTACGAGCATTTTTATAACGGGATTATAGATGGTATACAAAGTGCTATGGGTGCGGTTATCATTCTTCTATTGATAGGTTCCTTGGCTGGAACTTGGCTAATTAGTGGTGTGGTTCCTGCCATGATTTATTACGGTTTAGAGGTTTTAAATCCTAGTATTTTCTTGGCAGCTTCTTGTGTGATTTGTGCTATAGTTTCACTAGCCACTGGAAGCTCATGGAGCACCATAGCCACCGTAGGAATAGCGTTAATAGCCATCGGTCAAATATTAGGAATAGACATAGGATGGAGTGCTGGAGCTATTATTTCTGGAGCTTATTTCGGAGATAAAATGTCACCTCTTTCAGACACTACTAACTTAGCTCCTGCCATAGCTGGGACTGATTTATTTACACATATCAAACACATGCTTTGGACTACTGTCCCTAGTATTTCTATAGCGCTAATCGTATTTCTTATAGTCGGTTTTGTACAAGGAGGAGAAGGAGATGCAGATAAAGTTTTAGCGTTGCAAGGAATTATTTCAGAAAAATTCAACATCAGTGGATGGTTGTTCCTTGTTCCTATAACCGTTATAGCTCTTATTATTAAAAAAGTACCGACTATACCTGCATTATTTATAGGTGCATTATTAGGTGGAGTATTTGCTGTTATTTTTCAGCCTGATGTGGTCAAAGAAATTGGAAGTTACTCTATTGAAAAAGAGAGTATGGATGCTCAAATGACACTTTGTGATGAATGTTTAATACTTCCAGAAAGTGTTTCCATTTTTATGGGAGACGATGAACTCATCTCTGGAACAGATTATAAGTTTAATTCAGATAAAAGATCTATAAGTTTCGATAATACTATCCCATTTAGTACTGAGTACACTGTAAAAGCGCAAGCCTATGATAATTATGGAGCTGCTGGATATAAAGCTATTTTCTACACAATGGCCTTAGAAACAACAGATTTTTTCGCAGCAGAAAATTCACGAATCAATGATCTTTTTGAAGTAGAGGATGCCAATAGATCAAGCTTACTAAAAGCTGGAGGAATGTATGGAATGATGAATACTGTTTGGCTGATAATATGTGCTCTTACATTTGGTGGAGCTATGCAGGCAGGAGGATTCTTAAAGAGAATTACTAAAGCTATTTTATCGGTAGTGAATTCTACAGGATCATTAATAGCCAGTACGGCTGGAACATGTTTCTTTTTTAACCTAACAGCATCTGACCAGTACATAGCCATAGTGGTTCCTGGGAAAATGTTTAAAGATGCTTATAAAGAACGAGGCTTGGCTCCAGAGAATCTGAGTAGAGTACTAGAAGACTCCGGTACGGTTACTTCAGTGCTTATTCCATGGAATACTTGTGGAGTAGCTCAATCAGGAGTTCTCGGTGTAGCTACAGGAACATATTGGATTTACTGTATTTTTAATCTAGTAAGTCCATTAATGACCATAGCATTCGGGATTTTTGATTTTAAAATTAAAAAACTGAGAGAAGCTAAGTCTTAGGCGTACTTGACATCCACGACCCTATTAAATGGAATACAGATTCCGTTTTTCAGCACTACATTCTCAGTTGTTGAGTTCCACACTGTAGTTTCCACTTCTTTTAATCCAGTAGCATCGTAAAAAACTATTTTAATCTTATTCTTATATGAGTTGCCGATTTTCAAAGCTTTTTGCAACGCTTTAGTAAGGTAGCTGAGCTTTTCTTTAGAATGATCTAGGGCCTGATTAGGAAAATGTAAAGAGCCGATTTCGTCTTTATCAATTCGTTGAGGAGTTATATCGAACATGGTTAAGTGTATTGTTTAGGTCTTTCTTTGTACGGAAGTAATCACTAAAAGTTTCGGTAATAATTGCAATTCACCCAACCTAAATTACCCCTTGATTTTCAGCGCCTTAATCGAGTCCTTTTATTTTGGCACGCTATTGGATTAATCTCCATTAACAACTTTAAAATCAAACATCATGAAAAATTCAACGAATCTTTTAAGATCTATGTTTTTAGTAGCTTTAGTAAGTACATTCTTAGCTAGCTGCATAACTATAGTAGATCAAGGCCCTAGAGGGAATGATGGAAAAGTTTATTATGGAATAGACTACGATCACTCTCCACCATATAGCTATTGGGATGATAACCCAAATGTTCCTAATAACCCGTTTTTTGGAGAAATGTACAGAACTGAAAGAGGTACATATGAATTCGAATATTTCATTAACCCTTACGAATATTGGTACGGAACATATACACTTTATTCGAATCATGGTTCCCCTGGTGGTAATTATGGAGAACCTGGAGCTCATGGCTCAGATACATTTCTACTAATGGTATGTAATGAAAATGGATTTTATACTGAAGAGTGGGAAGAGTGTAACTGTTACAGAACACCTGAAGCAGATGGAAGTTTTACTATTACTGGAGAAAATTCAAGTACTGGAAAATTCGAAATAAAAATGAAAAAAGCCACTATAACTGAAAGAGCTCCAGAAGGGACTCCTAAGTTCAAACAAGTGGATTAAAATATCAAGTGATAATTTGTCTTAAAAGATGCCCTTTAGTAGCTCAGCTGCGAAGGGCATTTTTATTATAAATAGGTAATTGAGCTAAATGTGGAAGTTTCCAATACTTCATTAGCTACTGCCAATACATCTTCCGAAGTAACTTTGTTAATTCTATCAAAAACCTCAGCCAAAGTATCTACTCTATCATAAAAAAGATAACTCGTTCCTAAGCCCATCATAGTGCCTACTCCGCTTTCCTGAGCAAGAGCAATTTGACCTAGGACTTGGTTTTTAGCAGTTTGAAGCTGATTAACTCCAAGTTTATTTTCTCTAAGCTTTTTCAATTGTTTTTCTACGAGCTTTTTACTCTTCTCGAACATCTTTTCATCTGTCCCGAGGTAAATCTCAAAAACACCGGTATCACTATAGGGTTGGTAGCTACTTTCAATATTATAGGCTATTCCATGCTTTTCACGAATCTCCAGATTTAAAAGACTATTCATAGCGGGACCTCCTAAATAATTATTCATAAGATGAAGAGCAGTTCTTCTATGATCAGCGCTAGAATAAGCTATTCCCCCAGCTATATAATGGACTTGGTGCGTATCCATTTCTATTTGAATATCTGAGGGCTTATAAATCTTAAACTTTTCTCTTTTCTCTTTTATAGCACTTGCGCTTTTAACGGCTTCGAAATACTTTTCTGCTAACTTTTTAACTTTAGATACCGTGTAATTCCCTACTACACTTAAGACCATATGCTCAGCACAATAATGTTTTTCAATAAAATTTAAAATATGATCTCTAGTTAATTTAGCCACAGATTCTTCAGAGCCAAGCACTGGATTTCCTAAGGAATGATTCTCAAAAATCAGTTCTTCAAAATCATCGAATATTTGTTCTCCAGGACTGTCTTTATAACTGCTGATTTCATCAATGATTACATCTTTCTCTTTTTCTATTTCCTTTTGAGGAAAAGTAGAGTTCAATACTATATCAGATATAAGCTCCAGAGAACGGTCGAGGTATTCATTCAAAAAACTTCCATAGATCCAGGTATCCTCTTTACCAGTGTACGCATTTATTTCACCACCTACATTATCTAACCTACTTAGAATGTGATAGGTCTTTCTCTTTTTAGTTCCCTTAAAAATACAATGTTCAATGTAATGGGCTAAGCCCTCTTGGCCAACTTTCTCATCTCTAGAGCCTGCATTAATAACTATACCACAGTGACTGACAGGCCTGTCAGTTCTTTTAAATATAACTCTTAGTCCGTTCGATAAAGAAAATGTGTGAAACTCCATTCAGGTTAATTAGAAAGCCAAAGATAGTTCGGCATTTACTACTGAGCATGAAATTGATATTTATTTTAATCATCATACAACCTTCTGATTTTCAAAATGTATTATCTTCGAGAGACTTATCAAAATGAAAGTTTTACTATTCATACTAACTATATTCTTTTCGATTACGGTATTCGGTCAAAAATCGAGTACTTTCTTCGTGAAATCAACTCCAAATGCTACACTAACTCATCTAGCCTCAAACCCTTTAGTTAAATCATTTGAATCTCCTTTCATTAATAAGGTTTTACAGGACGTTTATGTTCTGGAATTAAATCAAGAGTCGTCAATAGAAACGGTAAAATCACTTTTAGTAGACATTGAATATTCATTGCTTGAAATAGCTCCTGAAGTGAAATTGTTTTGGACTCCAAATGATTATTCTAATAACTCATATCATCTTGACTTAATCCAAGCAGAGGCTGCTTGGGAGATTGACAACGATGCCTCAGATGTTTTAATTGGAATAATAGATGATGCTGTTGACATCAATCATCCTGACCTAGCTAATAACATCTGGTATAACTCTTTAGAAACACCAGGGAATAACATAGACGATGATGGAAATGGTTTTATAGATGATTATGTAGGTTGGGATTTTGCAGATGGAGATAATGATGCCGCACCGTATGATGGCTTGGTAAATTTAACTCACGGAACTCATGTTTCTGGAATAGCAGCTGGAGTCACTCATAATGCAGAAGGCATCTCTTCTATTTCGGCCAATGCTCGAGTATTACCAATCAAGATTGGTCAAAGCTCAACAGGTGGGTTATCAAACACTATTCAAGCTATAGACTATGCCATAGCCATGGGTGTGGATGTCATTAACATGTCGTGGGGTGGAGCACTATACTCTCAAGTTTATCAAGATTTATTTAATGCTGCAGCTGAAGAAGGTATCATATGTGTAGCATCAGCAGGAAACAGCAGTTCTAGTTTACCCATGTATCCAGCATCTTATGAAAATGTAATTTCCGTGGCATCTACAGACCAAAATGATGAAAAATCAGGATTCTCTAATTTTGGTGCTACTGTGGATATAGCAGCTCCCGGCTCTGACATTATGAGTTCTGTTTATGGTCTTCCTGGTGATTACCAAAGTATGAGCGGAACTTCTATGTCTGGACCTTTGACAGCCGGATTAATTGCCTTAATGAAGAGTGCTCAACCATTGGCTTCTGCTGAAGAAATAGAATATTGCCTTCTTTATTCAGCCGACCCTGTAAATGGATCCTTTCAAAATGATGTAGGAGCTGGAAGAATAAATGCCTTGGCCGCGTTGCAATGCATAACAGAACTCAACGCAGAATTCAACTCTGATTTTACTCAAATATGTGTAGGAAATGAAATTCAATTCTTCAATTATTCATACGGAAACAGTTTGACTTATGAATGGACATTTGAAGGTGGCGTACCAGCTACTTCTTCAGAGCAGTTTCCTTTAATAGAATACCCTTCAGAAGGTGTTTATTCAGTTTCTCTTCAAATTACAGATGGTTTCGATTCCGATTTTGAATCTGTCAATGGTTATATCACCGTTTCTCCTCCAAGTGCAGTCATTAGCGGAAACTCGCAAGTTTTTTCGGGAGGATATGGATCTGTCATTTTAAATTTAGAAGGAAATCCTCCTTTTTCTATTACCCTTTTTGATGGCTCAAACTCATACAGTTATTCCGGAATTATGGACTATGATTTTTCTGAAATTTTTCAGGTTAATAGCACTACAGAATTCGAAATCACCAACTTTTCGGACAGTCAATGCTCAGGGAATTTTAGTGGATTAGCAACCATTGAAGTAATCAGCTCAGAAGACTTAATCTGCGAAGGTTCCGAATCTTCCTTCATGAAATACCTAGGAACTGAAGTGGATGACCTCGCTCATGGAATATGCTACTTACCTAATCATGGATATTTAATCCTTGGAAGAAAGACTCTCGGCCCTTCTAATTTCAGAAATTATATAGCTCTGGTAAATGAATGTGGCGTATTACTCTGGGAAAAATTATACAATACAAACGAGTATGGAATAGCTCGGACAGCGCATTTAGTGGGAGACGAGATTAAAGTAGTCGGTTATGATGGAGGACCGCCCACTAACCAAACGTACTTAATGACACTTGACCTTAGCGGTAATATTCTCAATGTAAAATCTTTTGGAGGCGGAACTGCTGACTACCCTAGAGAATCCTCTATAGATAGCAATGGAGATATTCTTATAGGTGGGGTAACTAATTCCTCAGGTACTTTTGGTGGAAATGATATGTATGTGGTAAAATCTACTCCTGCGGGTGATTTACTTTGGAGCAGAAGAATAGGTGGGCAGAACAATGAATTTTTACATGGTCTTCAAGTAGACTCTAACGATGATATTCTAGCAGTAGGTAAGTATGAATCTTACACTCCAGGTGTTACCAGTGGTGCTGCTATAAAACTTAACTCGGCAGGTGATTTACTATGGTCTAAAATTATAGATACTGGAAGCGGAACTGTAAACTTTGGCAGCAGTAGAACTATAAATGATTTCTATTACATTACAGGATTCACCAACCAGAATACTTTCGGACAAAATGACGCGCTTCTTGTAAAATTAGATTTAGAAGGAAATACAATTTGGTCTAAGATTATCGGAGGAAATGGAACCGAATTTTTAGCTGATATAATATTTAATGGAGAAAATTTAGTCTTATTAGGGAGTACTAATAGTGATTTACCAAATTCAGATTTATTCTTGATGGAAATTACTGAACAGGGAGACTTAGTAGAAACAGTAACTTTTGGATCTACAACTGATGATATAGTTTCAATAGCAGGAAACACTTTACAGTACATAGAGAACTCTATGGTGGGAGTGGCTACTATTCAGGATAATAATTTATTCGGAGGAGATGACATGGTTCTTTTTAAATTTCCTGAATTAGATGATATATGTGAAGTAAATACGTCTTCAGTTTCTATTCAAGATGCTACCGGAATTAATAATGTAGATTTTACCTTAAGTATTAATTCTCCAGGTTTCTCTTACACAGACATAATATACACCGAAGAAATTGTAGTTAGCAATCAAGGTTTTTTATGCTCCTCTATTTTACCTGCTGACTCAATTCTCCCATGTGATATAGATATCAATGTTTCTTATGAAATAAATCCATGTGAACTGGATAATGTTCTCTTTACGGTTTCCAATAATTTAAGCAGCAGTTTAGATTATTGGGCTTGGGATTTTGGAGATGGAAACCAAGAGCTCGGCTCTTCGAATTTAATGAACCACTTCTATCAAACCCCTGGCTTATATTCAGTAGAACTAATTACCGGAGTTTTAGAAAATGGGTGTTTAGATACATTGAATCTTCAATTAGAAATAATCGAATCTTCATCAGCTTGTAATCTTTCCTATCTGCCTGAAAGTTCTTTCTGTTTAAATTCAGAAATTTATTTTAGTAATCTATCTTCTACTGATGAAACAGCAGTTTCGTATGAATGGACTTTCGAAGGGCCTTCTACCATTTCTAGTTTCACAGGAGAAACACCTCCTCCTATTTCATGGAGTTCACCTGGAATCTATGAAGTTTCTTTAGATATGTCTATTGATTGTGGCACATTAACTAACTCCATTTTAGTCACCGTTTTTGAACCACCTTCCATTGCACTCCCCGAGGATATTTCGGCATGTGAAACCACTGAAATTGTATTATTAGACACTGAAATTTCATCTTGGAACTATAGCTGGTCACCTGTGGAACTTTTTGAAGATCCAAACTCTGCATTGCAAAGCATAATTCTATCAAACTCAACAACTATTTATTTAGATATCACAGACTCCTGGACTGGATGCAGTTTTTCTGATTCAATACAAGTTACCATCGAAGAAGCCAATCTTAGTTTTTATGAGGACTCCTTAACCTTTTGTGATTACTCTAATTTAGAAGTTGGTTATACATCGAGCCACTGGCAAAACGTAACTTTTAACTGGCCGATAAGCTACCAAGATGAAAATCTAATATCAATAGCGGCTTATGACTCATTTGATCTTATAGCCGAATTAGAATTAGACAATTGCTCCGCAGCAGACACAGTACACATTACTATTAATGAGCAGGATACTTTCTCTGAATTATCTATTTGTTATGGTGAGAGCCTAGTTAATCAAACATCACCTTTGTGGGTTTATAATGGAAATTCTAGTGATCTTCTCATGCCTCAAGAGTCAGGTATTTATACGTGGAGTGAAACCAAAGAATGTGGTGTTTTTATACATACTCTAAATATTACTGTAGAAGAATGTGATTGTGAAGTTTATATTCCAAATGCCTTCACTCCTAACTTTGATAGACTTAATCAGCTATTCGGCCCTGAGACTGTTTGTTCTTTTGATAATTACTTCTTCCAAGTCTTTGATAGATGGGGAGAAGTTATTTTCGAAACTACTGACCCTAGTCAAAAGTGGGGTGGAACTTATAAAAGGAATATGGTTCAAGATGGTATATATACATGGCAATTGAAGTATTCTACAACTACCTCTCAACTAAATAGAGAATTAACAGGACATGTTACCATTATAAGGTAATCACTCTTGGTCTAATACAAATGTACTAGACGCCTTATTAATCTCATACAATTACCGTATTGTGGGCAGGAAGCTCTATTCTGATATTTGTATCACACAAAAACCAACGTCATGAGTATAGCTCCTTTCACTAATAGTAATCTTCAAAGAATCTTAATTTTAGATACGAATGGTTCTTCAAGAAATCTTCTTTCAGCACTATTAAGTGGTTACTATAGAAGAACGGAATTAATCTTTTACGCTAAGACTGTAGAAGAAGCTCAAAACGTTATAGCCGTTAACGCTCCATCTCTAATTTTTATAGATATGGAAACCGTAGGTACAGAAGGAAAAAATATAGTTAATAATATTAACCGTGAGATTACTGATGTGGTGTTTACTTTAGAAGAAAACAACCCGGTAGTTCAAGCTTTTGAGTTATCAAATACCATGTATTTGACGAAGCCGTATAGCATTGAAAATCTAGTTAAGGTGATGGACATGCTCTCTTCTACTCAACAACTGAAAAACGCGATGACACCACATCAGTCTCACACTTCTGACAAACTTACTCTTCGTTCTCAGGAAGGAATAACTTACTTGGATTTAGAGGATATAAGAAGATTAGAATCTGATTCTAATTACACTCATTTCTTTCTTAAAAATGGTGAAAGAATAACTATTCCAAGAACTATGAAAGAGTACGAAGACTTATTACCTGAATCACATTTCTTTAGAACTCACCAAAGCCATATTGTAAATCTAAGTTTGGTAAAGAAATTTCTAAAAGAAGATGGAGGTTATGCTCTTATGGATGACGGGACTCAAGTATTGGTTTCGAGAAGAAAAAAGAGTGACTTCCTTTGTGCATTAACGGCTTAATATTCACTTCCTATTTAATCCAATCCCAAAAGGCATCTTTCTTCTGAGTATACCCTAGTGAATTTTCTACTTCTCCATTTTGAGTTAAAATCACAACTATGGGCTGCCTATTAAATCCTAATAAATCTAGTTCTAGCTCACTATTTCTTTTGCCTCTTGTAATTGTGGAATCAGTTTCATCAGATTCCAATCTCATATCATCTGTATAGAGTTCTAAAAGAATAAACTTCTCTAGTAGACATTCACTTATCTCAGCGTTGCAAAACAGGTCATTCTCCATCCGTTTGGCGTTTACACAAGTATAACCAGAGAAAAACAATAAGATTGATTTATTCCTAATTTTGGCTTGATTGAGTGCTTCTTCATAGGTAGAACAAACATTTGAATTATCATGAAGTGAAAAAACATTTACTCCGGATTCATAAACAGATATTTCCTTCTTAGAATGTAGCTTTTGAAATACCTCAAGATAATTTCTATTCGCATTTTCTTTTTTCTCGAGTTCTACTTTTAACAATTTCAAGTGGCTTAGATGAGTATTAATACTTAGAAAAATACGCTGTGCCACATCCCAATTTTCAACAGTAAAATTAAGCCGACTCAATTTCTCCTTAGCTAGAATTTCAGTTTTCAATGGGCCAAACATTTCATCTTCATGATAAGTTCTTAATCGAATAGATAAATCATCATATGTGAAGTTTTCTTTATCTAAGTATTCTACTAATAATGCTCCCAGAATAGGTCCGCTTCCAAGAATAGAGACATCTATTGAATCATAGCCTTGGCACTCTAATACAAAAAGAACATCGACCTGAAAGTCCTTAGAAATTTCACCTTCTAAATTATAGATCTTTTTATTTAAAATACTAGAACCTGTCTCTTATACACATCTCCGA
>CAJXOV010000018.1 GCA_913057815.1 uncultured Flavobacteriales bacterium | reverse complement strand
TCTACACCTCTCTATTCGTCGGCAGCGTCAGATGTGTATAAGAGACAGGTTCCGGCATTACTTCAAAACATTTATCTAGAATAGTTATTGCTTTTTCTTGCTTTCCTTCTTCAGTTAAGGCATCTGCTAGATTGGCAAACTGCATTCTTAAATTAGAAACCATTCTAAGGTTATTTTCATCCATGTAAATATTCATGTCTAAATCATGCATATTTCCCCACTTAAAGTCTTCCATAACATTTTTATACATGGCGTCAGTATTCACTCTACCCACCTGTAAGGGATTTCTAGAAACTGTTTTAATAGGCACCAATCTATATGCTAAGCCTTCTAATTGAAAGTAATCCTGAAGTCCATTAAACGCTTCTTGACCAATAGTACTGGCAAAATATATTGGTCTCTCCCAATTGTTATTTCTGATGATATCATACACTAGAATACTGTTCTTAAGAAGCTTTCCACTTCTTTCCCATCTCATTTCTGAGACTATTTGATCAGCGTTTTCAACACTAACGACACCTTTGTTTATTACATCAGCACTATCAATGGTTAATTTCCATTTATCTGATGGGAAGTAAGGCTCTTGGCTTTTAAATCTCTCATCATCCAAGAAAAAGTTAAACTGATCTGAAAGTTCTAAGTACTCTTCAGACGGACTCATTTCTGCAAAATCTCTTTTTCCCTGTCGATACTGTTCTTCAGTAAGACTGATAGGAACTGGAGCGCCATCATAAGCCTGTCTTTTCATTTGGTCAGCATACCAGTCCGTCTGAAGTAGTGATAAATTCACTACTCTGACATCTGTTCTAATTCCTTCTACTTCCTGAGCATACCATAATGGGAATGTATCATTATCACCATTGGTAAATATTAGTGCATTAGGTTCTAGAGACATTAAATAATTTTGAGCGAAATCTACTCCTGTAGTTCTACCTGCTCTGCTGTGGTCATCCCATCCATCACTCATCATTAGAAATGGTGCTGTTATACCTATAACTCCACATATTATTGCTTTCTGCTTGGAGCCTAGGGCTGGTCGAACCCCCATTTGCAAAGCTACTAAAACCAACCCTGTGAGGACAGCCATAAATAAAATACAAAATGATGTAAAGTGATCGTTTCCAGAGAATTTCTCCATAGCGTAAAGAATCATTCCTACTCCGACTCCTGCTCCTGCTGAAAGAACTAACTCCTTTTGAACCATTTTAGTGGCAGCATAATAGAGCCCCATAACACTTAACCCTATCCACAAGGCAAAGGCATAAAACGAACCAACATATGCGTAATCCCTTTCCCTTGGCTGGAATGGATCTTGATTTAAGTAGACGACTATAGCCAGCCCAGTAAGCAAAAACAACAGTGCGCTGACTGTGAAATCTTTAGGTGCTTTTACTAATTGAAAAACAAACCCAATTAGGCCTAATATAAATGGAATCAAAAAGAATTTATTCAGTCCTCTGTTGTTTTCCATGTAACTGGTCAATGTATCTCTGTTTCCCAGTTTTTCCTGATCAATAAAATCTACACCGGTGAGCCAATTCCCGTCAAGCGGGTCTCCATTACCCTGAATATCATTTTGTTTTCCGGAGTAGTTCCACATGAAATATCTCCAATACATCCAACCTACCTGATAATCTACGAAGAACCTTAGATTCTCCCCTTGACTCGGCATGAGTTTTTCTGCTTTTCGCTTTAGTTGGATGTATTTACTACTAAACTCTTTTCTAGCTTTGTCATAGCCCTGCTGGTCTCCTCGAGCAGCATAGTAATTTATGGCAGAAAGCGCCCGATTTAACTCAGCCTCTACCTGTTTCATTTGTTTTTCCTGTTCTGCTACTTTTGGCCGCTTTTTGGATTCATTCCATCCTTTGAAGTTAGACCACTCTTTATATGCTTCTATGTCTCTAGCATCAGTACTGTGCATCCGAGGAAGAAGGGCGGTAAGATGATCTACATAGTTATAGCCATCTATTCCTTCTGAACTCAAGTATTCCTCGGTAAGATTGAGATCTTTATCTTGATTTTTTTCAATATACGCTTCAGCTTCAAATGCAAATTTATATGACTTGATCAAGTCTCCTTTTTCATTTTTTACACTAAAAGACTTCACATAATTGTTCGATTTACCTGAATAAGGATCATCATAATCAATCGGTGTATTCCAATATTGCCCAGTCAATAGCGGCCTAGAACCGTATTGTTCTCTGTTTAAATATGACAAAAGAGTAAAGACATTCTCAGGATTGTTCTCATCCATAGGTGGATTAGCTGCACTTCTAATCACTACCAGCGCGAACGTAGAATAGCCAATTAAAACCATCATAATGGATAGAACTGAAGTGTTTACGATTGGCCAATTTTGCTTCTTCGAGATAAATAACAATCCTGCGATTACCAGAATTATAAGTAATACGTATGTAATCACACCAGAATTAAATGACATTCCCATATCATTTACCATGTATAGCTCAAATTTACTAGCCAACTTTATTGTACCTGGAATAATCAACCCTTGGATGAATCCTAATACTACCAGAGATACCAATGAAGTAACAGCCAAACCTAAAACAGTGACATTGTATCTTTTAAAATAATAGACAAAAGCAATGGCAGGAATAGCTAGAAGGTTAAGTAAATGGACTCCTATCGACAATCCCATTAGGTAGGCTATCAACACTATCCATCTAAATCCTCCTCCTTTATCAGACATACTCTCCCATTTCAGAATGGCCCAAAAAACCACAGCTGTAAACAACGAAGACATGGCATAAACCTCACCTTCTACAGCACTAAACCAAAACGAATCACTAAACGTGTAAGCTAAAGCTCCTACGGCCCCACTAGCCATAACTGCCCACGTAACACCAGGATCATCTCCTTCACCATAAATTTTAACTGCTAATTTTTTAGCAAAATGTGTAATACTCCAAAACAAAAATAGGATGGTAAATGAACTACAAAATGCAGAAAGTGCATTCATGGCCATGGCCACATTCTCCGGCCCGAACCACATGGCAAAAAACCTCGCAAACAACATAAAAAACGGTGCCCCTGGAGGATGCCCTACTTGTAATTTATAAGCTGAAGAAATAAACTCTCCGCAATCCCAAAAACTGGTAGTAGGCTCTATGGTTAGTAAAAAAACGATAGTAGCTATTAACCAAATAAGCCAGCCAGAGTAAACATTTAATTTATGATAGGACATTGTTTTTATTCACTTTATGTATAACGAGCGAATTTATGAAATTTATCATGGCAGGCGGGAAGAAACTACATAGCATTGGGATTAGATATGGGTTAAGAAATGTGAATTATTCAGAAGTTGATTAATTTAATGCTTAAAGAAAGGCTCAACACTGGGCTCAATCCTTTAACATTTATCGATTGGACAAAAAAAAGGAGCTCTTTCGAGCTCCTTTTTTTCTACTTTAACCAAATACTTAACCTTATTTAAGAACTTTTTTACAACTAATTCTTGACCTCTACCTTCCCAGTTAGAGTGGAATTTCCTTTTGTTGCTTGTATTAAATACAGTCCGTCCGACCATAGAGTTGCATCTATTCTATTATGAATTTCAGAATTTACATTTTTATCAATTATTCTACCTGTCATATCCATGATCGCATAGTCCCATCCGCTAGATTCAAAAACTACATTTACAACATCTGCTGTAGGAACAGGATAGATAGCAAAATCAACCGAAGCTTCTTCTATACCTACAGTGCAGTCCGTTCCTATCCCGAAATTGGCTTCTAAAGTTCCTGAGAAAATATCCAACTCTATATTTACATCCACTTCATCAGATTCAACGCTTTGCAATGCAATCCCCAATGAAGCTAGGAGTAAAGGATCAGAATTAGTGATAGAAAAACCATAACATCCGTCAGGCAGACATAACTCTAATTCAAAATCTTCCAACAGGGTACTAATTGGAATAATTCCTTCCCATACAGTTCCGAATTCATCATCTATTACACACTCTAAAAGTTCAGTGTAATTTCCAACATCTCCAAAATCTCCTTCAAACCCTAAAACTAATTGAGTACATTCATCTTCTTCACATCCTTCGACATAAACATCAGCACATCCATAATATCCATCTCCACATTCTTCATTATAATACTCTGAACATATCGTATACCAACCTGGTTGATCATATTCATAAAGTAAAGTAGAATCTTCTATGGTCATAAAGTTACCGTCACCCAAATCTAACCATGCTACCTGCACTCCTTCAGGTATAGAGATCATCACCTGATTACACTCTACAACCTCAGCATGAATATAATTTTCACATTCTTCTTCGCATCCTTCTACAAATACTTCAAAACAATCTGCTAACCATTCTTGACACTCAATGTTGAAGTATTCTACGCATACCTCATACCATCCTTCTGCCTCATAAGTATGAACTGTGTAATTTCCAATATACTCAGAAGGAGTTCCATCACCGAAATCAACATATCCTTCGGATGTAAATTCTGAGAACAAGAACTCAACTTCTCCGCATTCGAATTGACTAACATATGACTCAAACTCACAAGTAGTTTCACTTCCACAAGTTCCAAAGTATATATCATCTAATCCCCAATCATTATATCCCTCACCATCTTCTTGGTATAACCCTATAGTGATTACTTCAGTTTCCAAAGCAGTATATTCAAAACAGTATTCTGTCCAGCCTTCTGGTGATGAGTCGGCAGTATGGAATTCCTGATGAACAAAACCATTTACTTGCGTATATAAAACCTGCGAAGAGTTATTTCCCGTGCTATTGCTTATTTGACGTGCTATCCACATAGAGAAATTATATGTTTCCCCGGCAACGACACTTACTTGGTCATTCCACACATTTCCATTCCCGCCATCTATGATTAAGAAGTTTCCATTAGGAGTACCATAAGTATGGTCGTAAAAATCATCTAACCAATATGTATTCAAACACTTATCTCTAGGTTCAGACCCTACACAAACCGAGTTAAACTGACAAGAACAATCAAACTCCAATCCTGAATTTACTTGTTCGTCTGCTTCAAAATCACCATTAGAAAGCAAATTATTGTTTTGCTCACAACCACATGAGTTTCCTCCACAGTCCTCTACAATTACATCAATAAAATATGATGTAGACTCACCTAAACAACCGATGGCATTAGTAACGCCTACTTGATAGACTCCAGGAGAAGAAAAACTAACTGTAGTAAACACCTCATCATAATAAGTAGTAATCATACTCCCATTCTGCCAAACCTCCCAACAGTATGATGATCCATCTATTTCTCCTTCATAATAGAACCCGCCATCTAAACACTCTAAATACTCTGTATACACTTCAGGACATTCTGTTTCACACCCTTCTACTGTAACAGTAATAAAATAATCTTCTGATTGGCCATTACAATTCAACGCGTTAGTAACTCCTACCTGATATTCTCCAGGACCCGGAAATGTCATTTGAGTAAAAGACTCATCATAATAGGTGCTTAGCATGGTTCCATTGCTCCATAATTCCCAACAATACGCTGAACCTTCTATTTCTCCTATATAATAAAAGCCACCATCTAAACACTCTAAGTACTCGATATATACTTCAGGACAAATAGGACAAGGTTCAACCCAAACTTCTATCCCTAAGGGAACAATATTTCCTTCACAATTGAAAGCATCACTTACTGCTATAGTATATAATCCTGATTGTTGAAAGATAATGTTAGTAGGTCCTTGAGCTTCATGATCTTGAATTAACTCACCATTGAAATACACTTGCCATTGATTATATAGGCCATTCGACTCACCTTCAAATGTAAATTCAGCTTGCATGCAGTCTAAAAACTCATAAGTTATCTCACCACATGATTCATCTTCATGACAATCCACTACAACATCTACACAACAATCACCAACTTCCTCTAGACACGTTTCAGACCAGAACCAAGGACATACAAAGAAATCTCCGTTCTCCTCAAATGAATGATAAATAAATGGCTCCTCAGAATAATCAAAAGCTCCATCTCCAAAATCCCATTCTATTCCACTTATATCTTCTAATCCTACTATTTCAAAATAATACTCTCCACACTCCTCTTCCCAATAAACCAGTTGTGCTTCACAATTCTGAACACACACATCCACCACCACATATATACATTGTGTTAAATATTGATTGCACTCTAAATCAAAATATGAAACGCATACATCATAACCTCCAGAGGTTAAAAACTCGTACTGCACATAATTTGAAAACGAGTCTCCAATTCCGTCTGGTAAAAACCATGAAACTTGTGTAACAGTATTACTAGAACCAATTTCAAACTCCCATAAACCACATTCTAATTCTGCAGCATAAATATCCTGAAGACAAGGTTCATCACATAAAATTACGTCAATGGTAAAACATTCTTCAGTCATGCCATTACATGATAAATCATAGTAATTCACACATACTTCATAGGTTCCAGACTCGGTGTACTGATGAGTAGCAGTTACTACTTCGTTAAATGGAGTTTCCTCTATCACACCATCTCCAAAATCCCAGATAGCAAATTCTACAGACCAGTTTTCTCCAACCGCAAAACTCCATTCACCACACGATGTCTCCTGATAAACTAATGGTTCTTCGCATTCATTCGGACAGCCTTCAACTTCGATAGTGAAACAATTAAAACTCCCGTTTTGGCAGAACTCATTCCACATTTCACCGCAAATGACATAAACGCCTGGTTCATCATATTCATGTTCAGTCCAAGAGAAGCCGTATTCCGTAGTTCCATCACCAAAATCCCAAAACACTTCTTCATTATCGAAAAACTGAAATTCATTCCACATATTCACTTGAACCACTCCGCATTCTACCTCTGAACCCCAAATCTCAGCCCAACAGTACTCTTCAGGACATCCTGCTACAGAAATACCAATGCAGGTTTCAGAAAGCTCTGTAGTTCCTATGGAATAATAATTAAAACAAACCTCATAATCTTCCGGGTATGGAGAGTAG
This sequence comes from uncultured Flavobacteriales bacterium, assembly GCA_913057815.1. Lineage (GTDB taxonomy): Bacteria > Bacteroidota > Bacteroidia > Flavobacteriales_D > Sanyastnellaceae > ASP10-05a. The sequence goes on along the minus strand of CAJXOV010000018.1, from coordinate 6,234 downwards.
ATATGTTCAAAATTCTCATTATTAGCCAGAAGTTGTGAAGTTCCATCACCAAACGAGACCGACTGTAATTGGATAAGAGCTCCATTTAAGTCTAAGTCAAACTGCAGTAAACCACAGGAAGTCTCCTCATAAGACAAGCTAAAATCTAGCTGAGCTTGAGATGAATAAATTGAGAATAAAAAGCAGATGCAAGCAAGGGTGGAATTAAATAATTTCCGCATTAAACGTATGTGTTAGTTTTCAATAACTAAGACTTCAGTCTCCACATAAACGTTGCAACGCTAAATTTACTTTGGCGAAAATCTATCGTCTGTTTCCATAACATGAGAACAGCTCGAACATGTTCTAAACTCCTCATTTCCATAAAACTCCTTAAATTTTGGAAGAAAATCTTTTTCTACATTATTGAGTTCGAAAAAAGTTTCGTGAAGCTTGCTATTGCAGTGATCACAGAACCACATTAACCCATCTTTCATTCCTTTTCCTTTCCTAACTCTTTCTATTACAAGCCCAATTGATCCTGCTTGTCTAACCGGATTGTGTGGAATATTTGGAGGAAGAAGAAACATATCACCAGGCCCTAGGTTAACTTCTACTGGCTTTCCATCTTCTTGAATTTTCACCGTAATATTTCCTTCCAACTGATAAAACAACTCCTCAGTTTCATTGAAATGATAGTCTTTTCTGGCATTGGGCCCAGCCACTACCATTACTATATAATCAGTTCCTTCAGGATATAAATTCTTATTGCTTACTGGTGGCTTTAATTTATCCCTGTTTTCTTCTATCCACAGATTTAAATTGAATGGTTTTCTAATGCTCATTGAAGTTGATTTGCGTTGCAACGCTAAATATAAACCTTGTAAAGAATTAATCTAAATTTCTTTAAATCAAATCCAATTTTAGATTCTAGATACAGTTTATTCTAAACATTGATTAAATTCATACTATGATTAATAAGAAAGTAGAAAAAGCCCTGAATAATCAGGTAAAAATAGAAGCCGAATCTTCACAGGCATATTTAGCTATGGCTAGTTGGGCGGAATGTAATGGACTTAACGGAACAGCTTTGTTCTTATATGAGCATTCAGATGAAGAAAGACAGCACATGCTCAAGCTAGTAAAATTCATTAACGAAAGAGGTGGTACTGCTATAATTCCAGAATTAAATAAACCCACTACTGCTTTTAAAGGCATAAAAGACATCTTCACCACTCTATTGAGCCATGAAGTGAATGTGACTAAAGAGATTCATGAAGTGGTGGATGTTTGTCTAAAAGAAAAGGATTACACAACCCATAATTTCATGCAGTGGTATGTCTCTGAGCAAATAGAAGAAGAAGCTTTGGCTCGCAGTATTATGGATAAAATAGGGCTTATTGGAAATGACAAAGGAGGACTTTATCTATTTGATAGAGATTTAGAAAAACTTTCTACTGTTGCTCCTGCTAATGGACCAGCATAAATAATAATATACAAACAAAAAAGGGAGCCGTTTGGCTCCCTTTTTTTATGTCTCAATATTTTCTACTCCTCGATTACCAATTTAGAGGTAACATCTCCGGCATATGTAGATAATGTCAGGATATATATTCCTGCATTTAAACTGCCTCTGTTAAAGTCTATTGATTTCAAAACATCTCCTTCCAAATCACCTTTCCATAATGATTTAATCAAAACCCCTTGAGTATTATACAACTTTAAATTTCCTTTAATATTCACTTCTGAATGAATAGTAATTTCAGACTTCGAAGCCACTGGGTTTGGAGAAACGGATACTTGCATTACTTCTTCTAATGAAGCTCCCGCCAATCTAAATTCTTCCTCGCCTTCATCAGTACCTGGAGTTTCATCTTCCAAGCTTTCAAAAGTTATAGTCTGCATATGATTCGTTGTATTCCCCACACAATCAGTCACCTCCCAATTTCTTTCTACATGGTACCTAGGACAACAGTCTAAATCAAAAGCTAAATCACCAGCTCCTTCCACTTCAGTTAACTCTCCTTCATTATTGAACATAGTTCCACTGTAGTGCATCCACCCACCTATTCCATACTCACCGTTCACATTAGCAGCTTGAACTCCTAATTGAAATCCATAGTAATAATTAATAGGAGCGTGACTTAAATTAAGAGATGCCCCTTCCCAATCGCCATAACCTGTTAATGAACCTGATTCTAAAATGAAATACATCCAACTTTCATAATAATCATCAGAACTTCCTTGATCATCTTTATATGATGTAGGAAAAATTTGATTTGACCAATCATCCCAGTTCATTCCGTTTATCAATGAAACATCTAAAAGCCAACCTGCATTTTCATTAGTCATTGATTCCAAAACTCCAGTTATATGTGCACTGGCTCCAGCTCCTTCATCAGGATACTGAACATAATTGGTTTCCGAAGCAGTCATCAACACATCTCCTAAACCTTCATTGATTAATATTCCAGCCCATCCTAGTTCACTATTTATTGGGGTAGTAGCGTAACAATATGCTTCTGCTCCTTCAGGACCTTGATCTCCAATTATTTCTTCCGCAAACTCTACATCCAATTCTCCATCACAAGAATCAAAACCAGACACTACAGGTGCTGCAGGAACATCTGCTTCACAATCTATAACGAGGTCTTCAGGTAAAGTGCTTAATTCAGGTGCCTCTGTATCTACAACTGTAATTATTTGTGTTACACTTGAAGTCAATCCACAATCATCTGTAGCAGTAAAAGTTCTATAAATAGTATATTCCGAAGGGCATTCAGTAGGAACCACTTCATCTACTACAGTAACTAAAGGGTCACTACAGTTGTCCCAAGCTTCTGCCATTTCTGTAGGAACATCTTCTGAACACTCTATTAAAACATCTTCAGGAACAAAAGTGAATGTAGGAGCAAACACATCAATTTTAGTAATTATTTGCTGAACCTGGCTTGAGTTTTCACACTCATCTTCTGCGGTCCATGTTCTAACTAGAGTCTCTATAGGACAACAAACTAAATCCGTATATATATCACCTGCATAACTAAAGTCAATTCCATTTACTACTTCTTGGTCACTACTTTCAATATCATAGAATGTACCTTCAGCTAAAAACCATCCACTAATCCCATAATTACCCGTAAAATTAGGAGCTCCAAATCCTAATTGAAATCCGTAATAATAATTAGCTGGCATATGAGACAACTGTAATTCAGAACCTTCATAATCTCCTAATCCCATAAAATAAGAATTTGAACTGTTCATTATAAGGTATGTCCAATCTAAGTGAGTTTCCTCTGCCACATCAAAATCATCTCTGTAGTAAGTAGGGAAATCTTGTGTGGACCACGCATCCCAATCCATACCACTTTCAAATTCCATATATATGTACCAACCTGCATTTGGATTATCATTCCCATAAAGGTTTCCTGATAGAACTGCTGTACTTCCTTCTCCTAAATCTGGAGTTTGCATTAGAACAAGATCCGATGTAATGTAGTTTTCCTGAGCAGGAGAATTAATTAGCTTCATAGAAAAAGAATTATTCAAATAACTCACATCTTGTGCGGTGCAATAAGAAGAAGCTCCTTCTCCAATTCCTCCTGGAATTATTTCCTCTTCAAAAGAAATAGTAACATCGGTACAATTATCCTCAGCAGTAACTTCAGGAACGGCTGGATAATCTTCCTCACATCCAATGTAGAAATCATCAGGATCACCCATAAATACAGGAGCATCCGTATCTTCAATAGTAATAGTCTTGGTATGTTCTCCGTAGTTTCCACATTCATCAGTAGCACTCCAAGTCCATCTTACAACCTGCACACATATACCCTCTTCTATTTCAGACTCAAAATCAAATTCCTCTATCTCTAACTCTGTACATTCATCATATACCAATACGTTAGGAATCTCTGGCAAAGGATCATCACACGAAATGGACATATCTTCACCTGCACCAATAAACACAGGTGGAGTTTCATCTACAACTACTAAAATCTGAATGGCTGTAGAAACATTCCCACTTGGATCTTCTGCAGAATAAGTTCTTAGTATGTTATCAGTACAACCTCCACTAAAAGATGCATCCGAATATGTAATAACTACATCTTCTCCACTATCATCAGTAGCTGTAACACTAATTAAATCTAAATCACTGCATTCAACATCTAATTCAGGTGCATAAGGATCAAAAACAGGAGGTGTAACATCCTGAGAATAGGAGATCGTGGTAAAACTTATAAATAGGGCGGCAAATAAAATTCTTGAGATAAGATTTTTAATCATTTTGTTGGATTTGTACTAGTTCGAATAATCGTTTTAATAGACACTAATTTACGATTAGTCGAATCCCTAATTAAATTGGTCAGGGTTCAGTTATTCACAAAATAAATATGTCGTTTAGTGAATATCTTTAGTTGGATTCTTACCTTGCAGATTAATAATCGACTGTAATGAAAGTAGCTTTTTTCGGTAAGCAATTCGACCCTTCTTTTACTCATCCTATTCAGGTTTTCATCGAAAAACTTGAGGAAAATGACGTTTCAATAACTGTAGAAGAGTCATTTAACTCTTTTTTATCGAAAAACACAAATAAAAAATTCGTCTCTTTTAAAGGTGCTCTAAAAAAAGGAGATGCCGATTATTTAATAAGCATTGGAGGAGATGGAACAGTACTAGATGCAGTTCCGTTAGTAAGAGATAGTAACATTCCGATTTTAGGAATAAACACAGGTAGGTTAGGTTTCCTTTCCAATATAGATGTGGAAAGTGTGGTTAAAGCGGCAGATGCCCTTTTGAAAAAGGATTTTGAAATAGACAAACGTTCTCTTTTGGAAGTCTCTGTAGACGGACTCGATTTAAGCCAAAACTGCTATGCTTTAAATGAGGTTACCATTCACAAAAAGGATACTTCATCTATGATTACCATACATACTTATTTAAAACACACATTCGTAAATAGCTATTGGGCCGATGGACTAATTATTAGCACTCCTACCGGATCTACTGCGTACTCTCTGAGCTGTGGAGGACCTATAGTGATGCCTGGGAGTAAGAACATTGTACTAACTCCGATAGCGCCACACAACTTGAATGTTCGTCCTCTTGTAATTCCACAAGAAGAGGAGTTAAATTTGACTGCAGACGGAAGGGACGAGAGCTTTTTCTTAACCTTAGACAGTCGTTCACATACCGTTCCTAATAATTCAAAAGTGACAGTAAAACCGAGCTCATTTTCAATCTCGTTAATCAATTTAAAAGAGCAAAATTTCTTTTCTACTATCAGAAACAAACTTCATTGGGGTATCGACCGTAGAAACTAGTGTGAAAAGCGAGTACTTTTGCACCGCAAAAAGATTGATTCTCACACAATAAAAATGATCTTATAGCATTATAGTCACGCATGAATAAGGTATTCTTAATAATAGCAATTTTAATTTCAGCTTCTGTATGGGCTGGAAACGACAAAGACAAGTCCAGATCTATTGGTTTTGCCGGTGGTACAGCTTATTATTTAGGAGAAATCAATAGAAATCATTTTGGTGGAGAATTAAAGTTTGGAGGTGGTATATTTTACAGAGAAAATATAGACCGTAGATGGAGCTTTAATTTTGGTGTGAATTATATGGAAATTGGAGCATATGACTCTAAATCCACTGATCTCTGGAAAGTCAACAGAAACTTACACTTCAGAAATAGAATGTACGAGATAAGTGGATTGGTTGAACTCAACTTTTTCCCTTATCAAATAGGGAGCGCTTCAGAATTCTTCACTCCTTATCTATTTTTAGGAATGGCCTATTACAAAATGAATCCCGAAGCACAATACGGTGACGGATGGCTACCACTTCAACCCATTGGAACAGAAGGACAAGGAACTACTGCCGGAACCCCCACAAAGTATAATTTAGGTGGATTAGCTTTCCCTTATGGTTTCGGATTAAAAATGAATATCACAGGAAGGCTCGCATTTAATGTAACTTATGGTATGCGCTCTGCGTCTAGTGATTACTTAGATGATGTAAGTACAATATATGCTGATCCCGCGGTACTGCGAGATGAATCAGACAATGGACAGCTTGCCATAGAATTTGGTGATCAAAGTATAGAACAAATAGGATTTAACAATTCCAATGCGAATGTAGAAAGAGGTGATCCTACCAATAATGACTTCTATGCTTTCACTACATTTGCACTTACTCTAAGAATAGATAAGAAGCCAGGCACTTGCTGGGGTGGAAGATAGACTTAGAA
>CAJXOV010000017.1 GCA_913057815.1 uncultured Flavobacteriales bacterium | reverse complement strand
GAGATGTAGAGAGGTCTCGTGGGCTCGGAGATGTGTATAAGAGACAGGTTTGACACATACCTAAGGTAGGTGCTTCCGCTTTGTAATGAGTTCTTCTTTTACGTTTTCTCTGCTTCGAGGTTTTGCTCTTAGGATGTGCCATATCTGTCTATTTTCCTATTTCAAATTCTTTAATGCTGCCCATCTTGGGTCTATTTCTATATCCTTTTCTTTTAATCCAAATTCCCTAAGGGCCTCTAAAGCTTTTTGATTACAATCAGCTTCTTCCTCATGAACGTTTCTAGCAGGCAAACATAAGTGCGCAAACTCAAAAAATAAATGATCGAGTTCAACAAAATGTTCACTAGGCCCCAAAACTATCAAGTCGTCAGTCAAATCAGATGATTCATCACCAAACTTTATTACTACTTTAAAGTCACCATCAATCTGCGAGGTTAAATCACCCCCACATCTATCACACATGGTTTCTACCAGGCCTACTAGATCAATCTCTAGATTCATTTGGGTATTCAACTTTTCGAGTTGAATCTCAAAATTCATCTTTGCTTTTACAAGCAGAGACTGTTCAAACTTAGAAAAGAACGATTCGTCAGCTTCAAATTCATAAGTATGAATTCCGTTTTTTAAACCTATATAAGGAATTCTATATGTGCTTGAGTCTGACATCCCCATTTTTTAAGGGTGCGCAAAAATAAGAAGTTTTAAACAATTGGACAAGAATAATGAAAGGTATTAGCTCTAGTCCATTTGAAAGCTTCAAATTAAGGCTACACTTTTTGAGCTTTTAGTGGATTAGAGGACATTTCTTTGACAAAAACTCTTTTATCAAAAATGTCTATTGCTTTAAAAATAGCGGTTCTCATTGATGTTTCATCTGCCTCACCTTTTCCCGCTATTGCATATGCCGTTCCGTGATCTGGTGAAGTCCTAACAATAGGAAGACCGGCTGTATAATTTACTCCTTCATTAAAAGCCAATGCCTTAAATGGAATTAAACCTTGATCATGGTACATAGCCAAAACTCCATCAAACGATTTAAAAACACTTGAACCGAAGAATCCGTCTGCTGAATAAGACCCAAACACTAAATGACCTTCTTCTTTTAATTCTCTTATGGCAGGATTAATAATCTCTTTTTCTTCTTCACCCAGCAATCCGTTATCTCCGGCATGAGGGTTCAACGCTAATATGGCAACTCTAGGTCTTTCAAAGCCAAAATCCTTTTGTAGTGTATCTATTAACAACCTAGCTTTTCTCTTTATAGCATCTTTAGTAATAGACTTACTTACGTCCTTCAATGGCAAATGACCTGTAACCACACCCACCTTAAGGTAATCCGTCATTAGCAACATGAGGCTTTCTTCCACATTACTCATTTCTGCTAAATACTCAGTGTGACCCGGAAACTTAAACTCCTCACTTTGGATGGAGTCTTTATCTATAGGAGCAGTGATGAGTACATCTATTTTAGTAGCAGCCAAATCTTCTGTGGCTCTTTTTAGACTTTCAAAAGCCAACAAGCCCGCATCTTTAGAGGGTGTTCCTGGGGTGATTTCTTTGGGCTCTCCAATATTTACTACGTGCAATTCTTTTCCTTCACAATCCTCAGCATTATCCACTCTTTTTATCGGATAATCTTTGAGATCCAACAAATTTCTATAGTGCTTTAAAACTCGAGCGCTCCCATAGATAACTGGCTCAATGCCATTGAACATTCTTAAATCTTTAAAAGTCTTTAGGATAATTTCAGGACCTATTCCATTGTAATCACCCATTGTAATTCCTACTCTCACTGATCTACTTCTATTCGTATTCATTGGTTTTTCTTTGCAACGCAGAAAAATATACTTCTCTGTTATTAGCCAACAAAGTTAACTTTTTTTAGCCCTAAAACTTTATTATCCTTTAGTATCACAAACTATTTTAAGAGATAATAACGTTCATTATATGGCCCCATTAATGCTTATTTTTACCTACTACTAGCATGAAGAAATTAATTTTAATAATTATAGCTTTTTTAGGCGTTTATTCTGCGGCATTGGCCACACACAACAGGGCAGGAGAGATTTCTTATAAAAAGGTAGACCAAAATGACAATAGCGATTTCAGGTATGAAATTACCATAGTCACCTGTACTAAGGCTTCTTCCTTAGCAGACAGGCCCTATTTAAACATTAAATATGGCGATGAAGCTATTAATGCACCAATCGATAGTATTCAAAGAGTGGAAGCTATACCTGAAGTAGGGTTTAATAACGATGAGGATGCACGCCTAAATTATTACCGAGTGATTCACACGTACCCTGGTCCTGGGAACTACATAATTAGTATGGAAGATCCTAATAGAAATGGAGGTGTGATTAATATGGATGAATCAATCAATCAGATTTTCTACATAGAGTCATTACTTAGAATTACTCCTTTTGGCGGCCATAATAATTCTGTAAGCTTATTATACCCAGCAAAAGATCAAGCCTGTATAAATAGTAAATGGGAACACAACCCTGGAGCTTTCGACATAGATGGAGATTCTTTGGTTTATTCCTTAATTCCTTGTAGAGGATTCAACGGACTCGAGATTTCCAGCTGGGACCTACCCAATTTAATAGAGGAGTCAAACGGTGTAAATGATTCTTTCACAATTAATAGCGAGACTGGAACTGTAACATGGGAGTCTCCAGTAATAGCAGGTGAATACAATATCGCCATAAAAATTGAAGAGTTTAGGAATGGATTTTTAGTGGGTTATGTGATCCGAGATATGCAAATTGAAGTATTGATTTGCGCTAATACTCCTCCAGTATTGACGCTTTTTGAAGATACATGTATTGTAATAGGAGAAACGTTAACACTAAATGTAGTAGGAACTGATGACTTTTCCTTTGTGGAATTAGATGCAATCGGAGCTCCGCTAACTGAAGTGGAAAATGAAGCCGTTTTTAATTACTCTTTTGGAAACCCTGCTAACGGAACATTCACCTGGAATCCAGACTGTGAAGAAGTAAGACCAACTGCTTATCAGGTTCTTTTCACAGGTAAAGATGTAAGCAACGAGCATGACCTTGTAGATATTTCAGAGATCTCGATTACAGTAATAGCTCCACCTATTGAGAATCTAACCGTAGAACGAAATGGATTAAGTTTTGATTTGGAATGGGATTCCCATTTCTGTGAGGAGGTAGTAGCATATAAGATCTACAAGCGAACAGGATTTTTTGGGTATGAACCTTCTTACTGTGAAACAGGTGTACCTGCTTTTACTGGCTACCAATTAATAACCACGGTGGCTGCCGATCAAACTACGTATAATGATTCTGAAGGCATAGATTTTGGCCTTGAGTCTTGCTACATGATTGTAGCTTGTTTCGCTAATGGGAGTGAAAGTATAGCTTCTGACGAAATATGCAATTTTATAGATCTAATTATCCCTGTACTTACAAAAGTTAGTATTGGAATTACTGATTTAACTCTAGGTACGGACACCATTCACTGGGCTCCTCCTGTAGAGGGAGACACTCTCTTATTAACATCACCTTTTAAATTCAAGTTATATCATGGTATAGGAAATTCTTCAGCTGAAGAATTAATTTTCGAAAGTGAACAAAATGAATTTATTAGTTTTCTTCCTCGAACATTTCTACATGAAGAAATCAATACTTTGAATGAGCAACATGCCTACAGGGTAGATTTAGAAGATGCCAATGGAACTACTCTTGGTTCTCGAGTGAGTTCGTCTGAATTTCTTTCTTTTACCCCAAATGACAATCAACTTACATTAGATTGGCAGAGCAATACCAGTTGGGGAAATAACACTTTTGAGATTTACAAGCTAAATAACGTGACGAGTGAGTATGAGTTTTTAGCTACTACCAATCAGCCTTCCTATATAGATGTTGATCTAGTCAACAATGCTGAGTTTTGCTATTATGTGCTAGCCTTAGGGAGCATGAATAGTACTCTGGAGATTCTACCTAACCCTACTATTAATTTAAGCCAAAAAGCCTGTGGAACTCCAGTAGATCTCACTGCACCTTGCCCACCAGAACTATCTGGCGAGGGAGATTGTGAAACAGGAACCGTTACCCTAAATTGGAATAACCCTAACGAATCATGTACAGATGATGTGGTTGCCTATAACATTTTCTATAAGCCCACATTAGAAGGAGAATACACACTACTAGAGACAATTAATGCGGCAGATGAAACAACATTTGAATATATTAATGAAGAAAATATTACTGGATGCTTCTATGTTTCTGCACTCGACTCTATTCTGCCTGGATTAGGCGGTACACCTAATCAGAATGAAAGTAATCCCAGTTTAGAGATTTGCACTGAGAATTGTCCCGAGTATTCATTACCAAATGTTTTCACTCCTCAAGGAGATGGTTTTAATGACTTATTCGAACCGTTCCCCTATTCGTATGTGGACTCTATAGATATGACCATTTATAACAGATGGGGAACTGAAGTATTTAAAACAACTGACCCTGATATTAAGTGGGAAGGTTTAAACATCGATTCGAATGAACTTAGCTCCGATGGAGTGTACTTCTACCATGTTATTGTCTACACCACTTTACTAACAGGAGTGAAAGAGGAAGAATTGTCAGGAAGTATTTCTCTCTTTGATGGAAAAAAACAATCTAACGAATAAATGTTCACAGGAATAATTGAGTGCTTAGGCACCATCAACAAGATAGAGCGTCATGGTGAAAATATAGATTTCACCATCTCTTCAACGGTATCTAAAGAATTAAAAGTAGATCAAAGCATCTCCCATAACGGGGTTTGTCTTACTGTAGTTAAAAAAGATGAATTTAGTCATGTAGTAACGGCTATAAAACAAACTTTAGACTTAAGTAATCTTGGGCAACTTCAAAAAGGTGAAGTGGTAAACTTAGAAAGGTGCACGCAGATGAATGGCAGACTTGACGGGCACTTGGTTCAAGGACACGTGGATGGATTAGCTATTTGTTCAGGAATTAAAGAAGAAAATGGTAGCTGGAGAGTTTCATTCAAAATAAACAAAGCCGAGAATCATTTAATGGTTCCAAAAGGATCCATTACCGTAAATGGAACTAGTTTAACATTGGCTGATGTTCGCGAGAATGAATTTGATGTGGCCATTATTCCGTATACCTTTGAAAATACCGTGTTCGGGGCTATGACTGTAGGAGACACAGCTAATATTGAATATGACGTAATAGGGAAGTATGTAGCCAAATGGATGAACGGAAGAGGTTAATCTTTGTTTCTCAATTCAATGGCTTTTTCAACCATCTTTTTTGACCCTACAAAAAATGGAATTCTCTGATGTAATTCTTCCGGACGAATTTCCATCACTCGATTCTCTCCATCAGTAGCTAATCCACCGGCTTGTTCAATAATAAATGCCAATGGCGAGCATTCATACAAGAGTCTTAATTTCCCCTTAGGAGCACTTTTAGTAGATGGATAGAGATATATCCCTCCCTTAATTAAATTCCTGTGGAAATCTGAAACTAAACTTCCAATATATCTTCCACTATACTTATTTGCTTTGCAATGCTCAATATACTCCTGGACAGGCGCTTCCATATCATTAAGGTTTCCCTCATTTACAGAAAATATTTTTCCATCTTCAGGTATTCTCATATTCGGATGACTCAGGCAAAACTCACCAATACTTGGTTCAAGCGTAAATCCATTTACTCCATGACCTGTAGTATATACTAGCATAGTACTTGAACCGTAAATCACATACCCTGCTGCCACTTGGTCAACACCCGGCTGTAAAAAGTCATTTATATTGGCCAAATCACCAACTCCGCTTACTCTTCTGAAAACAGAAAAAATGGTTCCGATGGAAACATTCACATCAATATTTGAACTTCCATCTAGCGGATCAAATAATACCACATACTTGCCTCTTTTACTTATTTCAGTATCAAAGGCCAAATAATCGTCATTTTCTTCAGACCCAATTCCACAAACTAATCCTCCAGATTTAAAGTAATTTATAAAAGCGACATCCGCATATACGTCTAGCTTTTGCTGCGTTTCTCCTTGAATATTTTCGGTTCCTTCTGATCCAAGAATATCCTGAAGTCCAGCTTTATTTACTTGTTTATTGACAATTTTAGACGCGATACCTATGTCTGCAAGAAGTCTGGACAATTCACCTGAAGCATACGGAAATTCTGCCTGCCTGTCCATGATAAATTCGCTGAGTGTAGTTATAGTCGCCATTGTGAGATTTTGAATCGGTAAAGAAAAGACATTATCCCTACTAATAGATAGTTTGTGCCTATTTTTGAATGTCAGAAAATTCCCAAATGAACTATAAATTCACAAAAGACTTCGCTATCCAAACTGATGCCTCAGATGCCTTAAACTCTTATAGGGATAAGTTTGTGTTTCCTGAACACTTAGGCGAAAAAGCTCTCTATTTCACTGGTAATTCACTCGGATTAATGCCGAAAAAAGTTAAGGAGTATCTAAATGAAGAATTAGAAGATTGGGGTAAATTTGGAGTAGAGGGTCATTTTGAAAGTAGGAGGCCATGGTATTCTTATCATGAGAACTTCACCAAAATGATGGCAGAAGTAGTGGGTGCCAAAGAAAATGAAGTGGTTCTTATGAATGGACTGACTACGAACCTTCATTTAATGATGATTTCGTTTTATCAACCAACGTCTTCACGTTATAAAATTCTTTGTGAAAAGAAAGCATTTCCTTCAGATCAATATATGCTGGAAACTCAAATCAAGCATCATGGATTAGATATAGCTGATACCCTAATTGAAGTTGGACCTAGAGAAGGAGAAGAAACTATAAGGGAGGAAGATATTTTAGAAGCCATAGAAAACAACAAGGATGAATTGGCGTTGGTTTTCATGGGTGGTGTTAATTATTACACTGGACAGCTCTTCGATATGAAGTCAATCACTGAATGTGCTCATAAATATGAAATAACAGTCGGTTTCGACTTGGCACATGGAGCCGGGAATGTTCTGCTGAACCTTCATGATTGGAAAGTAGATTTCGCATGTTGGTGTACATATAAATACTTAAACTCAGGCCCTGGAAGTGTATCAGGAGTATATATTCATGAAAGCCATACATCTAACACCGAACTAAATAGATTTGGTGGATGGTGGGGGCATGATAAAGAAACAAGGTTTTTAATGGAACCAGGTTTCAACCCAATGCCTACTGCAGAAGGATGGCAATTAAGCAATGCTCCCATATTTAGTATGACCCCGTTGTTGGCTTCTTTGGAGTTATTCTCTCAGGCAGGAATTAAAGCTCTTCACCATAAAGGTCAGTTACTAAGCGGATACCTAGAATTTATGGTAGATGAAATCAATATTGACTTGACAGAGAAACTCGAAATCATCACCCCTAGAGAAAAGAGTAAAAGAGGTTGTCAAATTTCGATAGTAGCCCATGGCAGAGGAAAAGAGCTTTTCGACAAGCTCACAGAAAAAGGAGTGATAGCAGATTGGCGACAGCCTAACGTAATTCGAATGGCTCCTGTACCATTGTACAATTCATTTGAAGACATTTATAATTTTGGAGTAATATTAAAAGACAGCTTAAAGTAGACTAATGAAAGGAAGTAAATTCGCGGTGTTTGGTGTAGGAAAGTATGGTTCTGCCATAGCTAGGAACTTAGCTTTGAAAGGAAGTGAAGTTCATGTTTTTGATTTAAGCTCAGAAAAAATCGAAAATATTAAAGATGAAGTAGCACTAGCTGTTTCATTAGATTCTACAGACAAAAAAGCTCTAAAAGCCCAAGATTTAAATGGTTTTGATGCAGCTGTAGTAGCTATTGGAGAAAATTTTGAAGGAGTAATTCTAACTACTTCTAACTTGATGGATTTAGGTGTAAAGAGAATTATAGCTCGAGCTACTGGTGTTAATCAGGAGAAAATATTAAATAAAATAGGCGTTCAAGAAATACTTTTACCTGAAGAAGAAGTAGCTAATAGTGTGGCTGAAAAGTTAATCAACCCGAATATTACTGCTTTCCTTCAACTTCCTGATGAATTTGAAATAGCTGAGATTAAAGCACCTAAAAAGATAGCCAATTGTACTCTAGCATCTATTAAGCTTAATCAAAAATACCAGCTTACTCTGATTACTTTAAAGAGGGTTTTTGAAGTGAAGAAGAATGGAGAACTCTTAGCTGAAGAGCATATTATAGGAGTAACAAATTCTGAAACTATAGTTTATGATACAGATACTCTAGTAGTGTTTGGAGGGCTAAAGAACATCCAACGTTTTATTGAAATAAACGAGTAGATCTTATCTTACTACTGTAATTTGTCCAGCTTTATCAGCCCAATCAGATATAGCTCCTGTTTCATTTAAGAAATATTTAAATCTCAATTGATAAGAATACACACCTGGCGGCACAAAATGATCTCCTTTTTGATCATTACCTAGCCAATATTCGTTTACATCAGAACTTTCAAAAACCACTTCTCCCCACCTGTTATATATGAGTATTTCAAAATCGGCTACAAAAAGTCCTTCTGCTTTCCAGGCATCATTTATCCCGTCACCATTTGGAGTGAAAGAATTAGGGACATAAATGTATGGCCCGTAACACAATTCGTAGACATCTGAATAAAACGTGCTTTCACAACCAAAAGGAGTGCTTACCAACACACTATAAGTACCAGGTTCTTCAACTGTAATAGCCGCGGTATCCTCACCAGTACTCCATGCATACGAACTTCCAAAAGATGTAGCATCCAACACGGTAGGATCCAATTCTGTGATAAAGCAAACTGTTAATTCATCCAACAAATTATTAGTTGGTAAAGGATTAAAGAAAACAGAGACCTCATCAGAAATGAAGCAGTAATCATTATCAACTGTAACTGAATAAACCCCAGAATTAGTTACTTCAATAGAGGATGTGTTCAGAGGAACTGACCAGTTAACATTTAACGCCCCATTGGCTTCTGAGTTTAGCTGAACAACTTCTCCTTCACATGCAAATAAGTCTGGACCCAGATTTACGGTTGGGTAGGTAGCTACAATTAGTTGTGTCTGGTCAACGGATGTACAACCTTCTTGGTTTGTAATACTAACTTCATACACACCCTCAATATTAACATTGATACTTTGAGTTTCTTCTAAATTTGGTGTCCAAGTATAATCTGACCCTGTATTTTCAGCATCCAATTCATATATTTCATCTTCACAAATAGTAACCGTGTCTGGTAAAATCATACTTGGATTCTCGTGAAAAATCACTGACACTTCTCCTGTGTTAAAACAATTATTGATGTCTTCTACCTCCACAGTGAATACTCCTGAAGTATCAACTGCTATAATTTGAGTAAATTCTAGAGTGTTCCAGTCGAAAACAGAACCTGGATTTCCTGCATTAATATTGTAAACATCTCCAACACATAAGTTTTGATCTAATCCAAGATCTATAACTGGTAAAGGAAATACTGTCAAATAAACACTGTCTGTTACACTACAACCCAATCCTGAAGAGATTTCGACCACATACATTTGTTCGCTTGCGATAGTTATTGTTGATGTAACTTCTGAAGTGTTCCATAAGTGTATATAGTCCGGAAATTCTGTGTCTAAAATAATTTCTTCTCCTTCACACACAAATAAGTCTGGTCCTAAATCAAAATCCTCATATAGAATAAAGACATTCACGGTGTCAGTTTGTGTACAACCATCATCTGTAGCAGAAACTATAAATTGATTGGGTTCATTATTTACTATTTGAGTGTTGGGATTGTTCGTTACAGTAACCTCTGCACCTGGCTGCCAATCCCAAGCGTAAGCTCCTGCAGCAGAAGGCACAGCACTTAAGTTTAAATCTGCCGCATCACAAACAGTTAAGTCTGGACCAGCATCTATGCTAAAGTTTCCTGAAACCGAAACAGTGATTTGATCACTCAATGAACATCCTGCTATAGTGTCAGTGGCTATAACTTCGTAGATAGTAGTTCCAGTTGGTGAAGCCAAAGGATCTGAATTTAATTCATCAGAGAGGCTCTCTATAGGTGACCATAAATATCCAATATCACTAGGGTCTCCCGCCACTGTAGCATGCAAGAAAGTCTCTTCTCCTAAACATATATCTTGATCATCAGCAGATACTGTGAGATCTAAAAGCTGGTTAACAGTAATCTCTACTTGTTCGGTGTTTACACACCCTTGATCTGAAGTTACTTCCACTTCATAAATAGTAGTTACGCTAGGTGTAACTGTAGGGTCTGAACTAAACACTGAAGAAATAGTAGCATCATTAGGACTCCAAAGAAAATCAAATTGATCATCAGTACTCAGTTGTACTTCTAAATCGATTCCTTGAATATCACAAATAGTAGTATCGGGTGTGATCTCTATAGTGAAGTTTTGTCCTACGTCTATAGATACTGAGTCTATGTATTGACATCCGTTATTTCCATCAATGGCTTCGACTATATATGTAATATCATTTAGAGGCGTTACAAGAGGATTAGCCAGATCGGTAGCAACAACACCAATATCTGGAGATGACCAATTAAATTCTATACCATCAAGACTTAACGTACTAACAGTAACATTGTCCAATGACCAATTATCCTCATTGGCCCCTGAGCTACTTAATTGCCTCCATCTAAATGACGTAGTGGTACTTTGGGCACCAACTGGAATTTCTACATTAAATTGTTCCCAACCATTTAGAGTAAAGGAGTAAAATATTTGAATGTCAAACCAAGAGACTCCATCAGTGGAATATTCCAATACAACATCTTCTCCTACTTCCGGAATATCACACGGGAAAACTACATCACCGTATTGCAACGCGAACGCTACGAATCCTCCTTGAGAAACATCAATAGGGTTAGTTTCTGCACTTCTTTCTCCAGCTCCATTAAAATACACTGCATTTCCACTAATTGAACCACAATCTGATGATTGGGTTCCGTTAGAAATATCTTCCCAAAGACCCCAGCTAATTCCTGGGTCAAAATCGTCTTCATAAATAACTTCATTTATAAAAACATTTAGCTGTACATCTTCTCCTTGACAGATTTCATAATCATCTGCTTCGGCTTCCATATTTGAAAATTGCCCCCCTTCTACTGTAACAGTAACACTGTTAGAAGCTACAGCACATCCTGTGGGAGAAGAAACCGTTACCTCGTATGTAGTGGTGGTTAATGGCGTGGCAATGGGGTTAGCAATATTTGAATTGTTTAAACCTAAAGTTGGTGTCCATGAATACAGGTAAAAGCTATTAAAAGGATCAGGAACAACGTTTAGCTGAACACTTTCGTACTGACATATAGTTTGATCATCAGTCATGTTATCTAATACAGGAGCCACAGGAACTTCTACGCTGAAAAATTCTTCGTTTTCACATCCTGAAATCAGATTATTATATGCTACCACATAAATTCCTGAAATAATAGGTGGCTCAAGTACCAAAACTGGAGAGTTACTTAATGTGTCTTCTGGGAAATCTAGATTATACCAAAATAATTCAAACCCTGGATCCTCAGCAGCCAACACCACCTGATCACTTGAACAAAATGCTTCTTCAATATCTATATCACCAAAAGGATTTGGACTAAAAGAACCAACTGAATAGCTATAACTTTCTGCATCTCCTAAACCAAAAGCGTACGCTGTAAATCCGTTATTAGCATTTAATGTATGACTTCCTTGTGTAATTCCTATTTGCGCATAACTGTGGGTAGGACAACTAGGAAACTGTGTGAAATCTGCAGGATCTATGATTACTCCATCTATGCTAAATGTTCCTACATCTACCGTTTCTAAAATGATATTCACCCCATGATTTGTGATCTGAGGTGAGATTACAGTAGACATGGTAACATTATTAATCTTCTGAGAAGCATCATTTAATATCAGCATGGCAGGATCTCCAGACCCTGAGCATGTTGTCCCTTGCATATATTGAATAACCGATGCTGGAAGAGATGTATTCACACATACTGCATCAGTTTCTGAATTCACCTCTTCAAATTCACCGGCATTTAAGGTATACGCAAAAGCTCCATCAATAAATACATCTGTATTATCCTGATCAGCCAATACTCTGTACGTATAACTACTGGCGAATTCATATGGCACCACATAATACTCTGTACCCCATGAGTCCACAGAAAAATTCTGTTCGTAGATATGATCACATGCAGTACATCCTAGCGGAATATTAACACAAGAGGCTCCGCTATAAACTGCAAAAGGACGACAATCACCACTTGCTTCAGAAGCCTTAATACTTGTACCTGTTAAATCTCCATCATCATCACTCAAAATTATCTGGTACGATTCTCCTCTGTTCAGCTGAACTGAGAAAGGTACACCTGCGGGATCACCATTGTCGGTGTTTTCAGATGGTGTGATTTCTACTTCTGTATCATCTTCAGTGGCTACTATTAGAAGAGTAGATCCATATTCAGTATATCCATCTAAACCTCTATATGATGGAACTCTATAAGAAGTTCCGAGCGATTTAGTGGGTAAAATTTTAGTTCCATCCGCGGTAAACGGACTGAAATTAATAGCGAAAACACTAACTGTATCTTGTGTTTCTACCAATATTCCTTTATTGGTTACTATTTGGTTTTCATTCTGATGTTCAGCTAGATTATTAGGAATAGTTACTGTAGTGGTAGTATTGGCTGTAACTGTAAAATCAAAGTCCCAACCCTGAAGAGGTAATGATACTGTACCAGAAGTATTCACATCTGAAGTGATAAATAAGTCGAGACTTTCGTTGAAGTCTGACTCAAAATTCTCCATAAATCCTACCCAAAATTCCTTTCCCTTAGTAGGAATCACATCCTGAGCACTAGATGTATAGACCATAAGCATGGAAAATGAAATCAACAAAAATTTCAAAATTGAGTATAATTGAGTCGTTGTTTTAGGCATAGAGAAAGTCAATCTGTTTTAGTAGACGCTAAAGATAAGCAATTAGTTGCTTTTTCAGAGCTTCAGAAATGTTAACTAAATCACCCCTACTCTTCCCAGATAAATTCTTGGCTCCAGTTAGCTCTAACTTCTAGTTTCTGTGGGAAGCTAAAAACTCTCTCAGGTTGTATCTTTAAATCATAGTTCCCTGTGGTCCAAAGTGAGTCTAGATTTAGATCTTCAATGCAATTTAAGACTAGCGTACCTGGTAACAACTCATCGAACTTAATAGCCTCTCCATTGAAGGGTTTTACCTTTTCCAGATTGTCTTTCTTTCCATCGGAGAGTTCAATCTGTCTCTTATACACATCT
>CAJXOV010000016.1 GCA_913057815.1 uncultured Flavobacteriales bacterium | reverse complement strand
CTCTCTATTCGTCGGCAGCGTCAGATGTGTATAAGAGACAGGTATCATTAAAGAACTTACAAATTTCACTTTTGATATAACAGAATTTATAGGCTTTAACACCAAAGGAACTAAAGTGTTTTTTCACGCTACCGGAAAAAACCCAACAGAAAGCCATGGGTACTCATTAGATCTTAAAACTAATGAAGTATCCCAACTAACTAGTGAAAGCGGGACTCATCAAATTGTGGTAAGTTCAAGTGGAAAATATTTCATTGATAATTTCAACAGTCTAACCGTACCTAACAAGGTTACCCTTCACCAACTTGGTAAATCTAAAGACAGGGAAATCTTAATAGCTGACAACCCATTGATAGATTACACCATTGGAAACACTGAACTTTTCAGTAAAAAAGCATCAGACGGAACAGATTTATGGTGCAGAATGATTACTCCAAGCAATTTTGATGAGAGCAAAAAATATCCCGTTTTATTTTATGTGTACAACGGACCTCATGTACAATTAGTAACTAACTCTTGGCTAGGTGGAGCCTCTTTGTGGATGCATAGCTTGGCAGAAGAAGGTTATATCATATTTACTGTAGACGGAAGAGGAAGCTCACACAGAGGAATCGATTTTGAACAAGCCGTACATGAGAATATGGGTACCATTGAAGTAGATGACCAAGCAGAGATGGCTGAATGGTTAAAGACATTACCTTATACAGATAATGATAGATTTGCGGTGCATGGGTGGAGCTATGGTGGATTCATGACAACTTCTTTGATGCTAAAAAAACCTGGGTTATTTAAAGTAGGTGTAGCGGGAGGTCCGGTAATTGACTGGAGACTTTATGAAGTGATGTATACTGAACGATATATGGATACACCTGAATCAAACCTTGAAGGATATGAAAATGCTGATTTAAAAAACCATGTTAGCAATTTAGAAGGGAAATTGATGCTTATTCACGGAACCTCAGATGATGTGGTAGTAATGCAGCATTCTATGGAATTCCTTTCTCAATGTATTCAGGAGGGAAAACAAGTGGACTTTTTCCCGTATCCAGGTCATGCTCATAATGTAAGAGGTAAAGATCGAGTACACCTCATGACTAAAGTATTATCATACATAAAAACTAATCTCTAGAATAATTAGCGTTGCAACGCAATTTTCTGTCTTTTTTAAGACCTTATTTTGATATTTTAGCGTCCAAAATTTATAGGATGAAAAACACTGCACTTTCTAAATGGCATGAAGCTAATGGAGCCAAAATGGTTCCTTTTGCTGGATACAACATGCCGGTTCAATATACCGGAGTAAATGATGAACACTTAAGAGTCAGAGAGAGTGTTGGAGTATTTGATGTTTCTCACATGGGAGAATTTCATGTAAGAGGAAAAGAGGCATTAGACCTCATTCAAAAGGTCACAACAAATGACGCTTCTGTTCTGACTCCAGGAAAGGTTCAATATTCTTGTTTACCAAATGAAAAGGGTGGAATCGTAGATGATTTACTAGTGTACTGTTTAGCAGAGAACGATTACATGTTAGTAGTTAACGCTTCAAACCTAAAAAAAGACTACAATTGGATCCAAAGTCAAAACACTTTTGATTGTGTTTTAACTGATGATTCCGATGACATGTCGCTGTTCGCTATTCAAGGACCTAGAGCTACAGAGACTTTAAACAAACTCACCTCTGAGGATTTAGGTGAAATGTCTTATTACAACTTAAAGTATATAGATTTCTGTGGAGAAGAAAATATCTTGATTTCTAGCACGGGATATACTGGAGCAGGTGGATTTGAGATTTATTTGCCAAATAAGTATGCCGAATTATTTTGGACTAATGTTTTAGAAGCAGGCGCTGAATTTGATATTCAAATGATAGGCTTAGCAGCTAGAGATACACTGCGTTTAGAAATGGGATTCTGTCTATACGGGAACGACATTGATGACAACACCTCTCCTATTGAGGCTGGTTTAGGTTGGATTACCAAATTCACAAAAGACTTTGTAGGGAAAGAAATCATTCAATCGCATAAAGAAAATGGTCCTTCCAAAAGACTGGTAGGTTTTGAATTAACAGATAGAGGTATCCCTAGAAAAGATTACAAAATAGTAAATTCGGAAGGAACAATAATAGGCCGAGTAACATCTGGAACTATGAGCCCCAGCACTAAAAAAGCTATAGGAATGGGTTATGTGAATGTCGGACATCACAAGCAAGGAACTGAAATAGCTATTTTAATCAGGAACAAACCTGTTAGTGCAGTTGTTACTAGACCTCCATTTATACCAAAATCGTAAATTCACAACATGACCGGAGAAAAAAAACGAGTTGAAGTCTGCTATTCACCAAGCCAATGGCACTTGTATAAAAACAACTATGAAATAGCTGTGGTTATTGATGTTCTTCGGGCCACCAGTGCGATATGTACTGCTGTAGAAAATGGAGTGACCATTGTGCCTGTGAGTTCAGTAGAAGAAGCTAAAGATTATCAGAATAAAGGATACATAGCAGCTGCCGAAAGAGATGGACAGATTGTCGAAGGTTTTGACATGGGTAATTCTCCAGTATCTTATAAAGATCCAGAGCTAAAAGGAAAGACTGTGGTGTTAACTACTACCAATGGAACTACAGCCATCAACATAGCAAGAGAGAAAGAAACAGTGGTTATTGGAAGTCTAAATAATTTAGATTCCTTGTGCAAATGGCTAAAGGAACAAGACAAGAACATATTACTACTAGGTTCAGGGTGGAAAGACAAATTCAATCTAGAGGATACTATATGTGCTGGTGCCATAGCGGATGAATTAATAGAAAGTCAAAAATTCTTTGCTGAAGAAGACTCCACAATAGCAGCTAAGTTCATTTACAGAAGTGCTAAAGAGAATATTTTCAGCTTCCTAAAAGCCAGTTCCCATAGGAAAAGATTGAGAAATCTAAATCTTAATGAGGATGTCAAGTACTGTCTTACTCCTAATAATCTTACTGTAGTTCCAATTTTAAAAGGAGATGAAATAGTGGCTGTAAATTTGGAAGTAGAGAAGGCATGAAAAAGTTTTGGATCATACTAATTTTAGGTACTTTATTAATTTCCTTTAACACCATAAGGCCAAAACACAATTGTTTTGAGTGGGGATTTTTTGCTCATAAAAAAGTAAACAGATTAGCTATTTTCACCCTTCCTGATGAAATGTTTGGATTCTATAAGGCTCATGCGGATTATCTTACTTTACATTCCGTAGACGCTGACAAAAGAAGACATAGTATCAAAGGAGAAGCTCCCAAACACTACATTGACTTAGATCACTATGGAGGCGATAGTCTTTCAGCACCAGAAGACTTATTTGCATTAATGCCACGCAAATGGTATGATGCAGTAGATAAATTTTCAGAAGATACTCTACAGGCATATGGAACATTACCATGGAACCTTAATCTACTAACTTATAAACTAATAGATGCTTTCAAGGAAAAAAACACAAAACAAATATTAAGACTTTCCTCTGACATAGGTCATTATGTAGGAGATGCACACGTTCCTTTGCATACAACTGAAAACTACAATGGACAAGTAACAGGACAGTATGGAATTCATGGATTCTGGGAAAGCAGGCTTCCTGAGCTTTTTTATGAAGATTATGACCTCTTCACACCTGATGTTTATTATATAGAAAGTCGTAGAGACTTCATCTGGGAAATAGTAGAACAGAGTCATTATGCGTTAGATAGTGTTTTAAGGTTTGAAAAAGACTTAAGTCAAGAATTTCCGGAAGATCAAAAAATGAGCTTCGAAGAAAGAGGAACTATGATTACGGAAGTCTATTCAAAAGAATTTAGTACTGAGTATCACAATCGACTAGATGGAATGGTAGAAAGAAGATTCAGGTCTGCGATTCATTCATTAGGCTGCATATGGTACACATGCTGGGTAGAAGGCGGCCAACCAAACCTTGACGAACTTATCCCAGAAGGTTTATTACCTCCAAATTTAGAAACTCTGGATTCATTATCAAAAGAATCACATCCCAAGAGATAGGTGTTTTTCTGATTTAACTGTCAGATGATGAAACTATAAGTTGTAAGAATGCGTAACGATAGATAGAACAAAAAAACAAATCTATTATGAAAGGTATATCTATTATATCTGCTATCGCATTACTCTTCTGCTTTTCGGCAAATGCTCAAAACGGTGAAGTTACATTGGAAGGGAAATTCCAAGAAGGAAAAATTCTCTCTAAAAAGGAAAGAAAAAAACTTTTCGAATCAGAGGTTAATTTATCTGAAGTAATCATTTCCATTACTGAAAATGGACAAATGCTCGAAAGTTACTCATCTGAAGAAAACAATGATTATCAAATATTTCTGCAGGCTGATATGGATTACACCATTACTTTTTCTAAAGAAGGATATATTCCAAAACTTATAGCAGTTAATACCAAAGGTATGAGCGTGAAATTCATATCTAAAGGCTATGAACTTTACACAGACATAACCCTATTTGAGGAGTTAGAGCATATTAACACAAATGCCTATAGTAAGCTACCAGTAGCAAAATGTTCTTTTGACGAAAGGAAAAATGCTCTTATATGGGACATGGATTATTCTCAAGTGGCATACCAGTCATTCATAGGAATAGTAGAACAGAATAATAAATTAAATGATTCTGCTGAGAAGAATAACTCTACAAAAGCATCTGCGGTAGGTGAAAAGAATAATGGTACGGAAACTAACATTAGCTCCCTTACTTCTCCTACCGAAGAAGATGAATCCAAAAAAGAATAGACAACCATACATATAACATTAATTAAATGACCATAACTTAAGCTATGGTCATTTTTTTTTAAACCTTCTCAAAAACGATTCTTTTAGCCGATAAATACCAGGAATTACATCACCCAATAAAAGCCATTCTACTAAACTGGCATTCAGTAAAAACTAAACTACCTTCAGCCTCCTGGGAGTTAAAAAGATATCCAATCCAAGATTATACCTGCACCACAAACGGAAATTCAAAAACTAAGTAATGTTCTTTAAGGAATCTAAAATATTTTGAGGACACTTCATAGGTCTTCCTGATTCTTTATTGAGAAATACCAAAGTAGTTTGGGCGGTGCAAAGTAATTCTTCATTTTTCATCAGCTTATAATTGAAAACAATCTTCACAGAAGGAGTTTCTACCAACTCAGTCTCTAACGACAACTCATCATCATAAAATGCTGGCTTTTTATAATCCACGTTTAAGTTTACCACTGGTAACAACACTCCTTGTTCTTCTAACTCTTTATAAGAAACATTTAAGCTTCTCAGCATTTCTACTCTACCTACCTCGAAATACGTGGCATAATTTCCATAATAGACATAGCCCATCTTATCGGTTTCGGCATATCTCACTCGAATGTTAATAGTATGTTTATACAATTTTGATCAGGATTTTCATGGAAAGGTAAGATAAAAAGTAACTTTGAAGTTAGATGAAAATAATTTTTCAAACACTCCTTGTTTTAGTGGTAGTAATAGGTCTATCTCATTGCAACGCTAACTATACTACAACTAGCTATACAGCGGAGTACAACCTTCTGGATAGCACGATGACCGGCACTTCTGCTTCCTTAGAAAGCATTATAGCTCCTTATAATGATGGCCTAGAATCACAGATGAACACGGTTATTAACACCACGAGTGAGCCTATGACAAAAGCTCGCCCTGAAGGTATTCTTTCGAACTTTACGGCTGATTTAGTCTTCGAAGAGGTAAATGAATTGGAAGACTTTGAAGGCGACATGTGCTTACTAAACCATGGCGGGCTGAGGAGTTCTCTTCCAAAAGGGAATATAAAAATAGGTGACATATATCAACTGATGCCATTCGACAATGAAGCTGTAGTAGTAGAATTAAGCGGAGAAAAGATAATAGAAATAGCATTTTATTTAGCTGATTCTGGAGGCGAACCTGTTTCAAACATCCAGCTCAATTTGAACTCACCTCAACTGATGACCATAAATGGTAGACCAGTTAACAAATCAAAAACTTACAAAGTAATAACCTCTGATTATTTAGCCAATGGAGGAGACAGGATGACATTTTTTGAAAATCCACTAAGTATTCAAAAGACTGGATTAAAAATAAGAGATCTAATAATTGAATATATCAAGGAAGAAAAGGAAGTAGGTCAAACTCTGAAATCAGAATTAGATGGTAGAATTAGTCAATAACAGAAGAGAGTTCATTAAAAAATCCAGCCTAGTAGGATCTGGATTGATGGCTGGCAGCGCATTCTTTAAGGAGAAATCTAATAAAGAGGAGTTGATAATTCTGCATACGAATGATGTTCATAGTCATATTCATCCTTTTAAAAATGATCATCATAGATATCCAGGAAATGGAGGGGTAATAAAAAGAGCTCTACTAATCGAAAGCTACAGAAAACAGTATAAAAACGTTCTTCTGTTAGATGCTGGCGATATTTTTCAAGGAACACCATTTTTTAACTTTTACGGAGGAGAGCTTGAAATGAAACTGATGACTAAAATGGGTTATGATGCAGCCACTTTAGGGAATCATGATTTTGATGGCGGAATAAACGGATTAATAAAAGCTAAAGAATTTGGTGAGTTTGACTTCATCAACTCCAACTATATTTTTGAAAACGAACTAACTAGCATCGTAAAGCCTTTTAAAATTATTAAAAAAGGAAAACTTAAGATTGGAATTTTAGGAATCGGTATAGAATTAGAAGGACTTGTAGATCCCAAATTATGCAAAGGAGTTATTTATACCGACCCTATTTCTAATGCAAATAAAACTGCTCGTTTATTAAAGGAAAAATACCATTGTGATTACGTGATTTGTCTAAGTCATTTAGGACTTAAATATGACAGTGATAAAGTAAGTGACTTACTGCTAGCTGAAAAATCAAAAAATATAGATCTAATAATTGGAGGGCATACGCATAGCTTTTTAGACGAGCCTATTAAAACCCTTAACTCGGAAGGAGAACAAACACTTGTTAGTCAAGCAGCTTGGGCTGGATTACGTTTAGGAATAGTTAAAGTTTCATTCACTAAAGGACTAAAAACTAGTGATGGAATGACGTCTAAAGTTTAAACATAAAACCGTGCCACTCTCTCGAAAGAGAAAGTCTCTTTAGACCTGTCAAAAAAAGTTCGAAGTCAAGTGTAAAAAAGTTTTTTTTTACCCAATTTTATTTAATATTTGTCCCTTCAGTATGAGACGCTACTCAACCGGTTTTTCGGAGCAATTTCATACCGCCTAAATAAAATTAATTAACCATACTAAGTTAAAATACATGCTTAAAGATTATAATCAAGTTTGGAAAAACTGTCTAGCTATCATCAAAGATAATGTTAGTGAACAAGCCTATAAAACTTGGTTCGATCCTATAAAACCAATCAAACTTGAAAATAACGTTTTAACGATTCAAGTACCATCTCAGTTTTTTTACGAATGGCTAGAAGAGCACTTCGTTAATTTATTGAAGAAAACCCTTACAAAGGAGCTAGGAGCAGAAGGAAGACTAGAGTACTCTATTATAATGGAGAATTCACAAAGAAATTCGAGTCCTTACACTGTTAAAGTACCGCCTTCAAGCTCTAAAGCTGTAAAGAACAAGTCTGTAGCTATGCCTATGACTGGTAGTTCTACACAGATTAAGAATCCTTTTGTAATTCCAGGTTTAAGAAAACTTCAAATAGATTCAAACCTTAATCCCAACTATTCTTTTGAAAATTTAATAGAGGGAGAGTGTAATAGATTAGCACGTAGTGCTGGTTATGCTGTGGCAAAAAAACCGGGTGGAACTGCTTTTAATCCTTTATTCATTTATGGTTCTGTAGGTCTAGGAAAAACTCACTTAGCACACGCTATAGGAATAGAAATTAAAGAACAAAATCCTGATAAGACAGTTCTTTATGTTACTTCTGAAAAGTTCACTCATCAGTTTATAGATGCAGTAAAGAACAATACTGTTAATGACTTCAGTCATTTCTACCAACTAATAGATGTTCTAATCATAGATGACGTTCAGTTCTTCAGTGGAAAAGAAAAGACACAAGATGTTTTCTTCCATATATTCAACCACTTACATCAAACTGGTAAACAAATAGTTTTAACTGCCGATAAACCGCCTGTAGAAATGCAAGGAATGGAGCAGCGTTTACTAAGTAGATTCAAGTGGGGATTATCTGCTGATTTACAGGTACCTTCTTTAGAAACTAGAGTAGCTATTCTAGAGAAGAAAATGTATACTGATGGAATAGAGCTTCCTAAAGAAGTAGTGGAATATTTAGCATATAGTATAACTACTAACATTAGAGAATTAGAAGGAGCATTAATTTCATTAATAGCACAATCATCATTGAACAAAAAGTCAATTACACTTGAATTGGCTAAGAAGATGATTGACAAATTTGTTAAGAATACTGCTAGAGAAGTTTCTATAGATTACATCCAAAAAGTTGTATGTGATTACTTTGATCTTCCTATCGAACTTTTAAAGTCTAAGACTAGAAAGAGAGAGATCGTACAGGCAAGACAAATAGCAATGTACTTCGCTAAGAAAATGACTAAATCGTCTTTAGCTAATATCGGACTTCACTGTGGAGGTAAAGATCATGCTACAGTTCTTCATGCATGTAGAACAGTAAATAATCTTCAGGAAACAGATAAGCACTTTAGAAAGTATCTTGATGATTTAGAAAAGAAATTGAGTATCCAATAAACAATACCCTAAACACATTCTGAAGCCTCGATATTATAAATATCGGGGCTTTATTTTTTTGGTCTAAAAAGTGATTTCTTAGCATAGTACCTTTGTACTGGAGGATGATTTTTAGGAAACGAGTACTTCTTTTGAAGAAACTGAATCTTCTTGTTTTCATACTGCTGGTATGACCTAGTCTTTTTAGATTGATAACAACTAGATAGCAAAAGAACTGTTCCGAGAACAAACAACAGTTTCACTATAAATACTATACCCCTGCTTTTCATTTAATACCGTTTATACAATTCTGTACGGCCTATCCTACAGGAGGTTTCGTGATTTCCTACAAAACTCTATTTACGGGGTCTGAATAATGAGTTTTTAGCATAATAACGCTGAACAGGAGGGAAATTTTTTCGAATCTTGTATTTTTTTTGGTCAAATTGAGTGGTCTTATATTGATAATCTTTATAATTTTTCTGTGTTTTTTTTGTGCTTCCACAACTACTTAAAACTATTGACAGCAACACAATGAACACCCAAATCGCACTATTTTTTATCTTTTTCATTTTTCTCAGTCTTAGTATCTTCTACGTGTGAATAAGCCTCATAAGATGTAGGACTATGTCCTATGGTACATGAAGGATTTTTCGGACATTTGACACATGAAAGCATTAATGATTTGTTTAGGAAACATATGCCGCTCCCCTATGGCAGAAGGAGTCGTTAGATATTTAGCTACTGAAAGAGGGTTAGATATTCAATTAGACTCATGTGGCACTAATGGATTTCATGATGGTGAATCACCTGACAGAAGAGCCATGTTGAACTTGAAGGAAAAAGGTATTGACATATCTGATTTACGATCTAGAAAGTTTCGAATTGATGACTTCCAAAACTTTGATATCCTATTCACTATGGATTTATCTAATAGAGATGATATTCTAAAATTGGCCCAGACTGATGAAGACAGAAAAAAGGTAAAACTATTTCTTAACGAAGCACATCCAGGAGAAAACCTTCCTGTTCCAGATCCTTATTATGGCGGAGATGAGGGTTTCGAATCTGTATATAAGCTAATCAATGAGGCAGCTACTGCCTTCCTAAATAAAATAGATCATGAGTAAAGGAACTTTATTTTTAATACCATGCACCATAGGAAGCGCTCCCGAATTAGTACTTCCTTCTTCAGTTTTCGAAGTAGTGAATCAGATAGACCATTATGTGGTGGAGAATTTACGCTCAGCCAGAAGGTTTTTAAGCTCTATCAAAATCTCGACTAAAATTGATGACCTTACCTTTTACGAACTTGGAAAACACACCGAAGAAAGTGATATTCCTAGCTTTTTAAATGCGGCACTTGAAGGGAAAAACATTGGACTAATCTCTGAAGCAGGATTGCCTGCTGTAGCAGACCCAGGAGGAAAACTAGTATCCATAGCCCATGGAAGAGGAATAACAGTCAAACCATTAACCGGACCGAGTTCACTCATGTTAGCATTAATGGGAAGTGGATTTAACGGACAAAATTTCAGATTCAGAGGTTACATTCCAAAGGATAGAGGAGAAAGAATTTCTTTTTTGAAAGACATGGAAACAGAAGCTACTAAAAGAGGTGTCTCGCAAATATTTATGGATACTCCTTTTAGAAACGACAATGTGTTAGAGGATTGTATTCATCATTTATCTCCGAAGACTTTTCTTAACATTTCAGCAGACATTACCCTACCAACCGAGCTAATTAAAACAATGACTGTAGACAAATGGAAAAATCAAAAGCCTCCATTAAAGAAACGGCCTACTGTTTTTATTATCGGTAAACCTGAATATTTGTATTAGTCATTTCTCTGAAAAGAGAGATTAAACTCATTATCGGGACTTCCGTTTCCTACATTCACATTCATTTCATCAGCTGTGGTGAAACTATATATGATCTTTTTCGGGAAATCATGTTGTGAATTTTCAAAAGTAAAAGTATCTAGAGAATCAAAAGTCATCGGAAACTCTACTGGCTGACTGTCATTCTGATTGAATACTGTGGCTTCATACACCCAATTATCCTCTTTTCTAAAAATTCTAAGATTTTCATTAAGTGTGGTATCACCAGCTTCTATGGAAAATCCGATTCCTCGTAATTCAGCATTCGAAAGAGCATCCCATTCTTCACAAAAGGTAATTCCCTCTGATTCCACAATCCAGCTTCCAGAAAAGTCAGACAAATCCACTTCCTCATGATGATTTCCGCATGAGCAGATACACACCAGTAAAATATAAATAGAGTATCTCATATACTTACAAACCTAAGCATTACGTTCAACTATCTGCTAAGAAAAACAAATGCAGCTCTCAACGATTCTTCTAAAACCACAATATCTGCTTTGCTTAGTCGCCATTCTGTTTCTTCAATTTAATCAAACAAAATCCAAATCTCACTTAGGCATAACCTTAATGCCTCACTATTCGGAAAGCTTAATTACTTATAATCTGGTAAATGAGAGGGATGGAAAGATCACTAAATGTCAGACTATTGCTCAAAGAAACTTTTTACTTATGGCTGCTGGAGAAATGCGTTGCAACGCGAATCCTGATTTAATCAATTTCTTTAAAAAAGAAAGCATCCCACTTTGTACGATAGATTATAATGCTCCTTTTAGAAATTACAACATAGACTGCATCCTTCTAGATCGGATATGGAAGGTGCGTTATCCTGCTCACCCAAAAGATTTAAGAGCAGAAGAAACGCCATCAAAAGACTCTACCACAAGTGTCTTAGACCATATTCCAGATTCCTTAAAAGGATGGGCAAGCGGAAAACTCAACCCTTCCTCAGGCCAACTATCTATGCTAAATAAATATGGACTTTACCAGACTTCAGATGTAATCTATGGTGATAGTTTATGGAGGTTCTTAAAAGACATTTGCGACCCCAAATGGGTAGAAGTGTATAAGTCTAAATAGTTAACCGTTTGAAAGTCCCAAATAAGGAAACATCTATATTATATTAGCGCTGTGAGTAATAAGAGCGCTAAAAATTCGGCCAAAGCTGCTGCATTAGATAAAATCAAATCCAATTCGCAGAAAGACATTTCAGCAGAAGAGCTATCTGCACGAATATTAATCAGGGACAAATCGGCACTTTCGAAGGCTATTACCCTTTTAGAAAGCACCAATCCTGAACACAAAAAAATAGCATCTGATATTATTCAAAACTGTCTGCCGCACTCAGGAAATTCTTTTAGACTAGGAATTACTGGTGTTCCTGGTGTTGGTAAATCTACTTTTATAGAAAGCTTTGGGAATTCGCTTATTGAAAAACACTATAGAGTAGCTGTCTTAGCTATAGACCCGAGCAGTCAAAAAACTAGGGGAAGCATTTTAGGAGACAAAACCAGAATGCAAACACTCATATCTGAGGAGAATGTTTTCATCAGGCCTAGCCCAACGAGCGAAAGTTTAGGCGGAGTAGCGAGAGCCACTAAAGAAGCTATGATTCTGTGTGAAGCAGCGGGTTATGATTTTATAATAGTGGAAACCGTAGGTGTAGGTCAAAGTGAAACAGAGGTGCATTCTATGGTAGATTTTTTCCTGCTTTTAATGCTCAGCGGTGCTGGGGACGAGTTACAGGGAATCAAAAGAGGGATAATGGAAATGGCTGATGCATTGGTGATTACTAAAGCTGACGGAGCCAATGAAAAACCAGCAAATAGAGCTATGGCAGAATACAAAGGCGCCATTCATTTGTTACCTCCTGCCGAGCACAACTTTCCTGTAAAAGTGACTACATGTTCAGCTTATGAGAATAAAGGCATGAATGAAATCTACTCGATTTTAGATAAATTCAAGTTGCACACTACGTCCAACGGTTATAGAGAAAGCCGCAGAAAACAACAAAATGTTCTTTGGCTAAAAAGACATCTAAGATTTTCTCTACAAGATCGGTTTTATGGAAAATCTGAAAACGTAGAAAGATTAGAAGAACTAGAATTGAAAGTGAAATCTGGAGTTTTAAGTCCTTTTAAAGCCGTAGAAATACTCTTGAATTAAGTAGTTATTATAAAAATTTACTTCCTTCTCTCCTTGTTAGTCCTGCCACATCATGTGCAGACAAAAACATCCTTACCCAATCTGGATTTACCCTAGAATACTGCCGAAGGGCCCAACCACTCGCCTTATTTAAGAAGAACTCTTTAGATCCCAGATGGTTTAGAATAACAAAACTTAAGAAAGTCGAATTCACATCATCTTTGTATTTCAATTGGAAAATAATACTCGTTCTAATCTTCCACATATTTCCTGAATGATTCCATTGAGTCATTTCGTTAACTGCCAGTTCAGGATTTTTAATCAAGTAATGACCCACTATATTTGAAGCTAAAAAGTCCACAGTATCCCACCAACTCTTACTTACTATGAGTGTTTCTGCCAATTCCAGCAAATCGTCTTCCCACAATTTTTTCATTTTTTGGAGATAACGCATTCCTATCATTTGCCACTCCCTTTGAGGTTGTTCCCAAGCCCAAAGAACCTGATCTGTCTCTTATACACATCTGACGCTGCCGACGAATAGAGA
>CAJXOV010000015.1 GCA_913057815.1 uncultured Flavobacteriales bacterium | reverse complement strand
GAGGTCTCGTGGGCTCGGAGATGTGTATAAGAGACAGATCTAATACACTTTCTATAGACTTGAATTCAGGGATGCTTCCTCCTTTTGTAGAAAACAGAGCAGACCATTGCAACGCACGGAAAACAAATAATTTACTCGAGTAATCGGGTCCTTCGTCTATATGAACAACATATTTCTCAAGTGCTTCTCTCAAAAAATTGGTGAGATTCAATACCATTTTACCCCTATTCTCAGGGCTAAGATTAAAGTCTTCGGCACGAAGTACAATTTGTTCTCCAAAATGCACAAACCCAGGGTATCCCGAATGCATAATATTGGTAAAATGAAGACCAACTGGCTGAATAATTAACTTTTTGCTTCCAGCATCAAACACATCTCCTATTAGTCGAGCTGCACCTTTTTTAAATGCCTTTAAGTTTTGATCAGGCTGATGTGTTCCTTCTGGGAAAAGAGAAACAATCTGATTATCCTCCAACCTATTTAAGCTTTCTCTAAAGGTAGGTGCATTTGATTCAAGTATGTTTACATTATCATGTGGCCTATAAACTGGTAACATGTTCAAACCAAAAAGGATTTTTTTAGCTATAGGATTTTTAAAAACATCAGCTCTTGTCAGAAAATTTAACTGCTTCGGAGATGTTATGCAGCATAAAAGCGGGTCCATTAAAGCATTCTGATGATTGGAAATCAGTAGTACTGGGGCATCTGTTTTACAAAGCTGATTCGAATTTCTTACGTGCAAATTTCTATAAAACAGTCTAATAGCCCAAGCTACAAAGGGCTTCATTAGAGCATATAAAACAGAAATTCTTCGCATAGGGTTAATCCAGATTGATAAGCGAAGATACGGAGTTTGATTTACTATCGATTCATTTTCTTATCCCACAGTTTAGAGCCCATGGTTCCACTTCCGGCTCCTTTACAATCTCCCGGTTTTCTTTTAGAGAGAAACATGAATTTAACTGTTAAAATTATAGGTCTATAACCGCTATCAAAATAGCGCAATGTAGATCTACCATTATCCCAAGGAACTATATTCAGTATAGGCACTTCAATACTTGGAATTATGAATGTCCCTTTTTCTGCTTTTATTCCAAATGAGAATTTATAATGTAGCTGAACCTGAAAAGGTTTAGGAGAATTGGGAATTATTTCAGGCTGATTATCTGGTGAAATATTATTGTTCAAAAGGAACCTATAATCTCCATTAAACCCTATTCCATTTTGTATAAATGTGTAATCTGAAATCTGCCAAATGTTACTGAAGTTTAAATACGCACTCGCGAAATTGTCTTTGAATACAGATTTTACTGGCTCTCCTACATCACAAGTCTCGCAGATCAGTTGGCTTTCCTGTTTGCCTGTTAGCTTTTTATATGCTATCCCATAATCGAGATGATTTAGGAAATAGAACTTATCAAATAAATGATGCCTCCCTACTTCAGCATATAATCCAATTCTTCCTCCTGACGTTATTTCTTGAGAAATACCATCTACTTCCGACTGAACTTCAGTTTTCCCTTTGGAAGGAATCATATATGTGATTCCCGGAGAAAAATGCCATCCGGATCTTTTCATACCAGGATCATTCAAGTTATATAACGGTTTCATTTGTCTCTGAGCAGTAGCAGACAATGAAATCATGGTAACGATAAATAGAATTTGATACTTCATGGGTACTAACTTTAACGGTTATGAAGTTAAATTGTTTTGGAATATTATTAAGCGTTGCAACGCAGAAATACCAACCAATGAATATTTAGAAAGTTATTTCATCTAAATTTGACCCCATAATGAAGCTTAGAGCAGAAAACTTAGTAAAAAAATACAAATCCCGAACTGTAGTAAAGGGAGTTTCCTTAGAGGTCAACCAAGGTGAAATAGTAGGTCTTTTAGGCCCAAATGGAGCGGGGAAAACTACTACATTTTACATGAATGTAGGATTAGTAAAGCCTCTTTCTGGAAAGGTTTTCTTAAATGATAGAGACATCACTAATGAACCAATGTATAAGCGAGCTCAATTAGGAGTCGGATATTTACCTCAAGAAGCCAGTGTATTCCGAAAATTAAGCGTGGAAGATAACATATCGGCTGTATTAGAATTAGGTAAGCTCAAAAAGGCAGCTCAGAAGGAACGACTGGAAGAATTATTAGATGAGTTTAAACTTCAACATGTAAGAAAGAACAAAGGAAATGTACTTTCTGGAGGCGAGAGGAGAAGAACTGAAATAGCCCGAGCATTAGCCACTGACCCTAAATTTATATTATTGGATGAACCTTTTGCGGGAGTAGATCCTATAGCGGTAGAAGATATTCAAAGAATAGTAAGCAAACTGAAGAATAAGGATATAGGTATTCTTATTACCGACCATAACGTGCAGGAAACTTTGAGCATTACTGATAGAGCATATCTCATGTTTGAAGGAAGCATTCTTAAAACTGGAACTGCTGAAGAGCTAGCTGCTGATGAAGAAGTACGAAGAGTCTACTTGGGTAAGAATTTTGAGCTGAGGAAAAAGGTGTAGATTACATACTTATTATTTTATTACACGAAGCTCCCCTTTCTTAATAACTTTAGGACTATAGTATTTCCCTGTCTTATGGCAGTCTTATTAATAGGTTAATGAGCTATATCTAATGATGTAGTCGCGGGAAATAGGGTACAGAAAAGGAAGTGTCAAAAGGGATTTCACGTTCATAAAGTGAAGGAAAATAAAAACAACAGCTCTTATCAGGCAGAAGGAGCCCAATCCAAACGAGATTCTTTAATTTCTAGCTCTACGATTCCGAAATCTGATAAAGTATCATTAAAATGCCCGAAAAGAGTTTCAGAAACTTCTTTTGAAAACGGAGCTAAATGCGCAAAGAATAAAACCCCTAAATCAGAAGAGTCTAAGCTTAAAAAAAAATTGGAAGGAATTAGCCAATTCGTCAGAGTCATATTATCAAGAAGAAGAAGAGGAAGAACCTGAAGAGAACACTTTTGCTTTAGTTATGTTTACAGCCAGCTTATTTTTGATATTCTTATCACTAGGGACTTTTTTTCACATTGCTAATCCTAGGGTTTGTTTCAATTTTTGCCATGCCTAGATCTTCTGATGGCATGAAGTATTCTAAGTTAGCATTGGTGGTTTTTTATTCAAGCATTACAAATACTAATCTAGCTATCATTATTTTAGGTGCTGTGACTGCTTTGTTTGGGGGAATTATAATTCTATTTATCGCACTAATATTAGTAGCTCTACTTTTGATTATATATGGAGGGACCCGAGCATTCTTTAGACGTAAACGAAACAACTAGTTTTCACCCTTCCTCCAGTACATTCAGAATAGAATAAAACACTACAGCTGCCAGTTTAGCCGTTTGATTGTCTTCATACTATCTAGGATGATACTTCTGCTATGTTCAAGCTTCACCTTCTTAGTTCAAGTTATGCTAAGCATGCGGAAAAATAAAGATATCGGTATTCTTATTACCGACCAAAACATACAGCAAACCTTGAGCATTACTGATAGTAACATATCTTATGTTTGAAGGAAGCATTCTTAAGATTGGAACTGCTGAAGGGCCTGCTGCTGATGAAGAATTACGAAGAGTCTATTTAGGACAGAACTTCGAGCTAAGAAAAAAAATTTAACGAATTACTCTTTCAGATCACTTTCATTTTTGATAACAAATGAATGCTTAACACTCTTTTTAGAAGGGGGAAACCACCCAGTTTTTAAGTTAAGTTCCAATTCATACTCTCCTGATTCTCTCGGAATTTCTACGCTCACCAAAGTCCTTTCACTCAGCATTTCTTTGGCTACTTTAATTTTTCTAAAACTAGAAAACTCACTTTCTTTTTGGTTTATCCATACTTGTAAATAAGTAGGCATCTCCCGATTAGATGAAATGTGGTCTGTATAATTAATAGGAGAAGTCAATCGAATAGCTATATTCAATGTATCTAATTCCAAAACTACTTCCGGTGGTTTTATAAGCTCAATAGTAAGGTTATAAAAGTTTTGAAAATTATCCATATGGATATATCTAGTCAATCTAGACGCTTTTGGTAAAGTGGTGAAATATCCTTCATCATAGTTAGGAACTATGGTAACTGTTCTTCCTCTGAATTCCTCTTCGGAATGCCAAATATTGAACTGGTTTCTTCTCCCCGCATCATTGTTCAGTGAAAAGCTCTCCTTATTTGTATAAAACCCATACACTGAGGCTTTCTGATAGGAGTTCATGAATGCCACTGGTTTTCCCTCAGCTACATCTTCAATAAGCAGCATATCATTCTTTAACCTATACTTTTTAAGTAAGCTTTTAAAACCCCAAACTCTATCCATTGGTGATTCCACTACTACCAATACTCGCACCGGAATGATTAACATTAATGAAGCAAAACATATAATACTCACAATTGATGTAGATCTCTTCAAACTTTCTACATACCGATAACCAAAATACATTCCAGGCATTACAGCATATAGGGTCCAGTGGGGTTCTACTCTACCCTTGAACGACATAATTAAAAAGAAAACATATCCACCCCAAAACAGAAACTTCATCGTTTTTTCGAATTGGTTTGATGATTTCATTTTATAACAAGAGATGAAAAACAAAAGCCCTGTCAATGGGCCTAGTACAAACAATTGTCCCACCAAATACTCTAGAGTATGGCTTAGTTTATAATCTTCCGAACTTCGTTCAAACAAGTGGTAACTTAAAGAAGGAAAATCAAAACTTATTTGCCATAAAAGATGTGGAAAAAGAACTACACTGGCTACTAGAATTGACACCCATGCGTATTTTTCTTTCAGTAATCTCAAGTTAGAAATCACCACCAAGCCTATAAGTAAAACACCATGGTACTTAGACAAACACATTAAAGCCATTACTACCCCCAAAGCTACAGATAGACCTAGGCTTGAAGCCTTCAGGAATTTTTTATATAGAAGTAAAAAAATAACAAAGAAAAACAGCAAAGGAGAATCAGGGATGGCAGTGAATCCAATAAAATGAAGAATGCCAACAGAGGATATCAACAAGAAAAAAATAGTGAGGTTTTTAGGTTTAAGGATTCTCTCCAGAATATATATAGAAGCAGTACTAAATAACACTGGTAGCAGTCTTACTCCTAACTCGTTCTCAAAAGCAGAATAACCAACCTTAATTAAAAAAGCAATTACTGGTGGGTGATCAAAATATCCCCAAGCCATCCTATTAGAAAACATCCAATAGTATGCTTCATCTGGTGCTATGACAGAATAATAAGCTTGTACAATAGCTCCAGTAAACCAAACCAAATAGAATAAGAGGCGAATAACTGTAACTGACATGAAGAGGGTAAAAGTAAGACCGATTTTTTTATAATTCAATTAAAATTGATAAGACAGGTCTTTGGAAACACTCTTAAAACTGGCACGGCAGAAGAACTAGTTGCAGATGAAGAGGTAAGAAGAGTCTATTTGGGACAGTTCGAGCTTAGAAGGAAGGGGGGGTGCTTTTAAATTCGTATTATTGTTAAATGAATTTCTCTCCCATTAAATCTCTAATAGCCATCGCTTTGCTAATTATACTTCTGGGGTCTTGTGCCTCTTCAAGCAGGGTGATTTCTGAAAATAGAATTCAAAAAAGGAAATACCAAAAAGGGTATTATGTACATAAAACCAAAAAAGAAAGTAAGCCTGTTATTTTTGAAAGAGTTCAGAGGACTTCTATTAGTACTGAGTTTCTATTAACCTCTGATTTGAATTCATCAAGAGAAAATTTAGAATTAAAGTATCCAAATGGGAATATTGAAAGATTATTTTCAAAAAACCCCAAAACCATAGTGAATAATATTCTCAAGAAAAATGGAAAGACCTTTGATCGAAAACTATCGGAACAGAATTCAAAAATTAACTCAACCGAACCATCTTTTAATGAAGAATTAAAAACAAATGAAAAGCCAGAAGAGGAACCGAAAAAGAAACTGAATGTTTTGGCTATTTTATCTTTGGTAGCGTTGTTCTTGTTTTTTTTATTCCTGTCTCTAGATTCCATTTTTGTTGCTGGTGTGCTAATTATAGCTGCTGTGGTGATGTCTGCTGTAGCTATTAAAGAAAAGCCTCCTTTAAAAGGAACCTTAATAGCAAAAGTAGTTTTCTGTTTTTCAGCTATTATACTCCTCATAGCTTTAATAATTTTAATGTTCATGATTGCGCTAGTCCTTTTATGGAATGGTTTATAAATTAGTTCTTCCTCTTATCCAAGATCGGTATAGGAAAAGATAATAAGGACAGTACTATCTGCCCAATTAAGTTAGAATGGAATACAACACCACTACAAAATAACTAGCTGCATACGATGAAGTTGGTAACGTTTGCCTAGGTCGAAATTTCGAGCTAAGAAGGAAGGTTTAAAATTTCAAAACAATATAACTCCAAGAAAATTAGTTAAATTATAACCGATTCATGGACTCGAGTATGAGGTTCACAACAAAATCTAAATGGAAAACCTTTTTTCTAATCAATAGTGCTATCAATTAAAAAGCAAAGCATGAAAAAAATTCTTATTATTTTACTATCTGTTATGCTTTCATGTGCTTACTCAACAGATATCTTAGCTCAACGCACCAAGACAAAAGGCTATAACTACAAAGCTCATGCACAACGCAACTCAAAACATGCCAAGATCAATGCTAAAAAATTCAAGGCCTCTGGTGGTGATTTAACCCGAATGAAATGCGGAAAGAAGCGCAGAACTAAAAGAAAGAGTAAAGCAAATCGCAGAAAATAATTATTGTTCTAGTTTTATTTAGGTTTTCCCTAACACGTTCAGCATAGAATAAAGCACTACAGCTGCCAGCTTGGCTGTCTGATTATCATCATCATACCGAGGAGAAACCTCAGCTATGTCCAAGCTTTTCACTTTTCCAGTTCTAAGTATCGCCTTTACGAAGTAGAGCATTAAATCTGGTGAAATACCGAATGGCTGTGGAGAAGACACACCCGGAGCATGAGCAGCATTTAGAACATCAAAATCAAGGGTTAAATACGCAGAATCATGTTCTTTTAATTGGACCAACACCTGAGTAAGAATATGACCTTTAGAAGATTCAGTGATATCTTTAGCATCGTAATAGTTCACACCTAATTCATCTGCTCTTTTATACAAACTTCTAGTGTTTCCATACGTTTGAGTTCCTATACAGATGTAATCAAATGACTTCCCTTCAGCCTGATGTTTTTCTGCTATTTGGTTAAAAGATGTACCAGATGTTCCTCCATCGTTTATAGGTCTTAAATCTAAGTGAGCGTCTAAGTTGATAATTAAAGGAGGTTTTTGAGAAAGGTCCTCTGCATGTTTTGCTACACCTAAATAATGCCCAAACACTATTTCATGTCCTCCTCCCAGTACTAATGGAGTGATGTTATGGTTCAAAAGATAAGTTACCAATAAAGAAAGCTCAGCTTGAGCACCTTCCATATCTTCTCCTTGGCAAACAACATCTCCAATATCTAGTAACTCAGAAGTTCTATTGAAGTTAGCAGGGAGTTTAGCGAGTTCTGTTCTTATCTTAGGCGGACCTTCTGCTGCTCCTACTCTGCCCATATTTCTTCTTACACCTTCATCACAGCAGAACCCTAATATGCAAAAAAGTGTTTTATCAGATTTTTCAGACACCAGAGGAATTTCTTCTACATTCACTAGACGAACAGCCTGATGATACCTGGCAGAATCTGGATCTGAAAGATGATCTATCCTTCCCGTCCAAACATCCTTGGACGTAGGTTTTAGATATTTTAGTTCCATATGTTATAATGGAATATTTCCGTGCTTTTTTCTAGGAAGGTTTACTACTTTATTTTCAAGCATTTTAAATGCTTTTATAAGCTTCTCTCTCGTTTCATGTGGTTTGATTACCGCATCTACATAACCTCTAGCTGCTGCATTATATGGATTGGCAAATAGGTCTGCGTATTCTTGTTCTTTCTCCTTCCATTTGGCTTCAGAGTCAGATGCTTCATTAATTTCTCCTTTGAATATAATTTCAGCAGCACCTTTAGCTCCCATCACAGCTATTTCAGCAGTGGGCCATGCGTAATTCATATCAGCACCTATGTGCTTTGAGTTCATTACATCATAAGCACCTCCATAAGCTTTTCTAGTAATTACAGTAATTCTAGGAACTGTAGCCTCCGAAAAAGCATAAAGTAATTTAGCTCCATTAGAGATTATTCCGTTCCATTCTTGATCAGTTCCAGGCAAAAATCCTGGTACATCTTCCAATACTAAAAGAGGAATATTAAACGCATCACAGAATCTCACAAAACGAGCTGCTTTTGTAGAACATTTTATATCCAAAACTCCCGCCAGATAAGCAGGTTGATTGGCCACTATCCCCACACTTTTACCACCTAAACGAGCTAGTCCTACCACTATGTTTTCGGCATAATCTTTATGCACTTCCATA
This sequence comes from uncultured Flavobacteriales bacterium, assembly GCA_913057815.1. GTDB lineage: Bacteria > Bacteroidota > Bacteroidia > Flavobacteriales_D > Sanyastnellaceae > ASP10-05a. The sequence goes on along the minus strand of CAJXOV010000015.1, from coordinate 4,864 downwards.
AATGAATCCGAATCTATTAATTCACTAATAACCTCTTTCATATCATACGGCTGATTAGGATTGGCCGGAATAATAGAATCCAGTTTTTCTCTCTTTTCAGAAGAAACTTCATACGCCAATTGAGGAGCTTTTTCTTCACAATTTTGAGGAAGATAGCTTAGAATATTTTTGATTCCGTTTAGCGTTTCTATTTCATTTTCATGAGTAAAATGAGTAACTCCACTTTTAGTACTATGAGCAGATGCTCCTCCTAAATCTTCAGAGCTTACCTCTTCATGCGTAACCGTTTTTACCACATTAGGTCCCGTAACGAACATATATGAAGAACCTTCTACCATAAAAATGAAGTCAGTTAGCGCTGGCGAGTAAACTGCTCCTCCAGCACAAGGCCCCATTATTACACTAATCTGTGGGATTACACCACTCGCTTGTACATTCTTATAAAATATATCTGCATAACCGCCTAATGAAACTACACCTTCTTGAATTCTAGCTCCTCCACTGTCATTTATCCCGATAAGTGGCGCACCATTTTCCATGGCTAGATCCATCACTTTGCATATTTTTTCTGCGTGTGCCTCTGCTAATGAACCACCGAGCACTGTGAAATCCTGAGAAAACACATAAACCAGTTTTCCATTGATAGTTCCGTATCCTGTAACTACTCCATCACCGAGAAATACTTTTTTATCCAGTCCGAAGTTTGTGCTTCTATGAGAAACTAACGCTCCCATTTCTTCAAACGAGCCATCATCCAACAAATAATCTATTCGTTCTCTTGCTGTTAGTTTTCCTTTAGCATGCTGAGCAGCTATTCTCTTTTCTCCTCCTCCTAGCTTAGATTCAGCCAGTTTTTCATCCAATACTTTGAACTTATCCATTTGTGCAGATTTTAGGCAAATATACTTCATGAAAGTAGTTCATTCATGACAGTTCAAAAGTTTGATCATTGGCTTATGAACCTGCATTATGCATAGTTAACTTTGTTATATGATCAAGTCGTGGCTAAGGAGATTTAAACCGGCTTATTCAGCATATAACTTCTTCCAAAAGAGTGGTTTAAAGGGGCTGAATGAGAAGTATAAATCCGTGGGGTTAAATAAGAAGTACTATCAGTCTGTTTCTGCTAAAGATTTCGAGGGTTTACCTGAGAAAAAGAACTGGTTAGACGAAAGAAACTCAAAAGACCTACTTCCTGGAGACAGAATATTCGAATTATTTTCTGAAGAACATAAAACTGAACTTCTAAACTGGTCAGACAACGGATATTCTATTCTCAAAACATTCTTTAGTGAGGATCAAATAGACAGAGTCAATGATGATGTAACAGCATTGGTAGAAAATAAAACTGCCGACTGGCGCTATGGGAGAAAAATCATGTTTGCTCACAAGCAGTCAGAGTCTATCAAAGATTTAGCACAAAACGGCCCGTTGAAACAGGTCATGCAAATGCTAATAGGCCAAGAAATACAGTTATTTCAATCGATAAATTTTTTAGAAGGCAGTGAACAAAAAACGCACTCTGACTCTATACATATGAGCACATACCCGAAAGGGAATCTCATAGCAGCATGGGTAGCTCTAGAAGATATAGATTCAGAACAAGGACCACTTCATTATTATCCTGGAAGCCATCATCTTCCGTACATTATGAATGAAGATTACTCTCATGGTGGAAAAGGAATGTTACTCGGTAAAAGACCTTATGATTTCTACGAGAATAAAATTGAAGCAATTGTTACTTCTAAGAATCTCAAAAAAGAAGTGTTCAGAGCTAAAAAGGGTGATGTTTTCATCTGGCATGCTAACCTTCTGCACGGAGGTGAATTCCATGCTAACAAAGACTTAAGTAGGAAGAGTATGGTATTCCATTATTACTCTACTGAGGCTATCTGTTATCACGAAATAACGCAGCGCCCAGCTATTTTAGACTAATTCTATTGGTTTTGTATGATGATTTTTTCGCGTTGCAATAAGGTTTCATCTTCAAAAATGTGTAGGAAATAAATTCCATTAGGCAGCGCTGATAGATCAAGCTCGAGTTGAGTATTAAAGTCGCGTCCTTCTGAAAATACCACACGTCCAATTCCATCGGTCAAGTGAACCAGTAATTCCTTCTGTTTGTTAGATGAGTTAACCAATTTCAAAATTCCTTTTGTCGGATTTGGAAATATTTGAAAAGTGTCTTTAGAAATCTCTTCTACGTTAGTGGTGCAGGGAGGAACATAAATAGATACTGTATCACTAACCATACTCTGTGCGGTTACATAAAAATCCATCCATTGTGCATCAGCAGTGGTTTGAAACTCGATTACTTCACCTGTAAAGTAATACGAATTCATAGCAGGAAGATTCATACATACAAATTCGCTTTGGCCGATTTTAAAACAAAGTTCATGAATAAAACATCCTCCAGAAAAATTGGGAGTTAGTTCAACTGTATTGTAACACACCTCGGGATCAACCAAAGTGCTATCTATAGAAATAAAACTCTCACCCAAGGCACTACTCAACTCAGAAAAACTGCAGATACATCCACTTAAAGGAGGAAGGTTTCCTTCACAAACTAAATGCGGATCTGAAATAGGAGCATCTATAATATCTCCACAATCATAGCCCCATGTTTCACAATTGAAATTAACAGACTCATCATCAGGGATGCCATCACCTAACCTCAGAGTTACATAAGGAGAATGGTTATTTCCATCACAATCACAAATTGAGAAATCAAACTCACAGGAACCATCATCTTCTTCTGCCAAAGAACTATAATTGGTAGCATATGAAAGTGTACACCCTGATAGGTCAGGGTTGGTAATTACAAGTGTATCAGAGCACGTTAATGAACTTAAGCAAAATGCATTGGTTATCTCCCAGTTGAAAATATGAGTTCCATATGTAAGAGCGGAAACAGAGGTTTGAGCTTCGCTCTCATCTTCTATTATCAATAATGACTCTGATTCCACAGACCATTCACCTTCATAAATTCCTCCTAGACTTAAACCGTTAATATCGTATGAAGAAGGTACAGCCATTAACTCTGTAGTGCTATTACATGAAATAGCAGTAGTTAAAACATCTTCTAAAATTTCTATAGTTTGACTGCTAAACATATAGTTCCCACAGGGATCTATGTACTGCCATCTGATCACATATTCACCAGGTACTGTGAAGAGAATTTCAGCATTCGGATCTAGAGGATTGGAAAAGGAAATCGGTGGGCCTGACTCCTGAACCCAGAATGGTGCGGCTGTAGATGGCAAGATATTTCCATCCAATGAGAACGTAAATTCATCACATAAATAAATGGACGCATCTCCCCCAGTACTCATTGTATACAATTCACTTTCCACAACCTCGATCTCTACTGTATCAGTAAGAAAATTTCCGTTGCAGAATGTATTCCAGACAAGCACATTTAATCCTATTTCAGGATTATAACCCGAATTAGGGTCATTGAAATTTTCTATCACTCCACCACCTGAGAAAACCTGCCAAGTTCCATTAAGTGCACATGCTACTTCTGCTTGTAAATCCAAACTCACCTCTTCTCCACAGTCCACAAAAAACTTATCTGGACCTGCTGAAAAAGGAGCACATAAAACCTCATCTCCAGGACATGCTGTTACCAGAATTGTATACTCCTCTTCTTGAACATTTCCGCAGAGATCTTCATTTTGAACGAGAAAGGTATTGGTTCCTATTTGAAGATTACTGATCACAATAGGCTCACCCTCTTGAATGAAGAGTTGTGCGTCACATCCATTGATTTGTTCTACACTAATCAGGTTATTTTCTGAAGGAATTATTTCATCCAGCACTACATCTTCTAATGTGCAGAATGGAAGTATCGTTTGGCTTAAGTTTGGTAGAGCTATATGTTCGTCCACATCTATACACTCGCCTAAATCTAAATACAAACTGGAAAGAACGGAAGCATCTTCTATCACCACCTGAAGGTCTGGGTTATACAAGGTTCCTTCATGTGACATCCAAACTCTTACACCTACTCCTGAATTATGTCCATTGGCCTTTTCACCTACTTCCATAGCATAATAAAAATTAATAGGAGAATGAACTACTGATAACTCTGATTCTTCCCAATTCCCCCATCCTTTAAGAGTACCATCCGTTATAAGATAATACGTCCAATTTAAATATTCCTCATCTACTATTTCAGTGTCATCTCTATAAGAAGTAGGAAACCCTTGGTTAGACCAATTATCCCAATCCGTACCACCATTCAATGCTATATCTATATCCCAACCCGCATTTGGATCTTCTGTACTTACTGTGTGTATTTGAATTCGACCTCCTATTTCACCTGAACACTTGTGAAAAAATCCACCCTCTACCATAGCGTTTGAATTTCCTGCATCAAACGTTCTAAAATTTACTTGTTCAGGAAAACCAAATTCATTGAACAAACCTGGGGGGATTTCGCATGATTGAGTTTGTCCATGGATAGAATTACTAAACCAAAAAACAATGAAGCTGAGGAGTAAGATTCTAATCACATGAATAAAGTCTAGCATAGTAAATGGTTTAGACTAGTAAATACAACTCAAGAAAGGCATCAGTTGCACAGTTTTAAATAAAAAACGGGCTTAAACTATAGTCTAAGCCCGTTTCTAAATTTAAGGAATAGTCTTATTTATTCAAAATAATTCGTTGTTCTACTGAATTATTTTCATCGTAAACTCTCACTAAATAAACCCCATTACTCAAGGTTTTTTCGTTTAAGTCCATCGTAACCGTACTCGTGTTTATCACCTCAGTAGCCACTAAACTTCCTATAGTGTTGTATATATCTATAGTTGTTCTAGAAGAGAAACCGTTTAAGGTAAATTGTAGTTTTCCATTA
>CAJXOV010000014.1 GCA_913057815.1 uncultured Flavobacteriales bacterium | reverse complement strand
GCTCGGAGATGTGTATAAGAGACAGAACTAATATTCCCCCAGTTAGGCCTAAAGGCTTTTAATCGCTGGAGTTCTTGATTCAAAGAAGTGTGTTTAGGCTTGGTCAAATCTTCGTCATCATTTAAGATGTTTACTGCTAACTCACGGGCTTTTGCTAAAATTCTCTGGTCTACCGCTAAGTCAGCTATTTTTAAATCCAAGGCACCGCTTTGTTGAGTTCCCATAATATCACCTGGGCCTCTTATTTCTAAATCAACTTGAGCTATTTCAAACCCATCGTTTGTAGAACACATAGTCTGAATTCTTTTCTTGGATTCAGGTGATTTAAGCTTGCCGGTCATAAGAATACAATGACTTTGCTCCGCACCACGGCCTACTCTTCCTCTTAACTGGTGAAGCTGAGATAACCCAAATCTTTCTGCATTTTCTATGACCATAACAGAAGCATTTGGCACATTAACTCCTACCTCTATCACAGTAGTGGCTACTAAAATTTGAGTCTCATTATTTATGAAACGGTTCATCTCATATTCCTTGTCAGAGGCTCTTTGCCTTCCATGCACAATGCTAATTTGATATTCTGGCCTTGGGAATCTTTTTTCGAGGGCCTCATGTCCATCATAAAGATCTTTTAGTTCTGAAAGCTGTTCGCTTTCAGATTCTTCTATTAACGGATATACCACATAAACTTGGCGTCCTTTCTTAATTTCGGATTCTATAAAACCAAAGACCTGCAATCGACTGCTATCTGTTTTATGTTTTGTGTTTATTGGCTTTCTTCCCGGAGGAAGCTCATCTATAGTACTAACATCTAGATCACCATATAAAGTCATGGCCAAAGTCCTTGGGATAGGGGTTGCTGTCATAACTAATACATGAGGAGTAATGGCTGCTTTTTTCCAAAGTCGAGCTCTTTGTTTTACACCAAACCTATGCTGCTCGTCTATAATCGCCAGGCCTAAGTTTTTAAAATTCACTACAGGCTCCAGTAACGCATGGGTTCCAATAAGAAATTGCAACGCACCACTTTCTAAATCTTCATGGATTATTCTACGTTTAGATTTAGGTGTGCTTCCTGTTAAAAGCTTCACCGTAATCGGAAAGTCTTTCAAGAGTTCAGATATTCCTTCGAAATGCTGAATGGCCAATATTTCTGTAGGAGCCATTAAACAAACTTGATAATTGTTATCGATTCCTAAAAGAGCAGTCAACAAGGCTACGATGGTCTTTCCGCTTCCCACATCACCCTGAATTAACCGGTTCATATGCGCCCCGTAACGTACATCTTGTCTTACTTCTTTTAGCACTCTTTTTTGAGCACCTGTCAAATCGAATGGGATACCATTTTCATAGAATTCGGTGAAAAGCTTTCCTACTTTTTCGAATGTGACTCCTTTCATTTTAGTGGTCACTTTTACTTTGTTGGAAACAAGGATGAGTTGCAGAAATAAAAGCTCTTCTAGTTTTAACCTAGTTAACGAGCGTTGCAATAGGGCCAATGCTCTCGGCCTATGAACATGAACAGAGGCTTCTTCTTTAGAGGGTAATTTGTAGTTCGCTAGAATTTCAGATGGAAGAGTTTCTGGAACCTGATGTCTTATTAATTGGAGGAGATTTATGACTAAACTTTCAATTCCTTGAGAGTTTAAACCTGTTCGGTTGCATTTTTCTGTGCTGCTATATACAGGCTTAAAAGGAGTCAGTTTTAATTTAGCCTCATTTACCTTGGTAACTTCAGGGTGTGAGATAGACCAAGAGTTTTTAAACTTTTTAGGCTTTCCATAAACTACAAATTCCTCATCATAACTTAATCCGTTCCTTACCCATTGAACTCCTTTAAACCAAGCTAATTCTATTTCTCCAGATTCATCTTCAAAAGTGGCATTAAGCCTTTTCTTGTTTCCAAGACCAACTTCTTTTATAATCTTAAACTTTCCTTTGACTTGAACAGGAAGAGCGTCAGATTGAATCTCAGATATTCGATGAAATTGAGATTTGTCTATGTATCTGAAAGGATAGTGCTCTAACAAGTCCCGATAAGTATAGATCTGAAGCTCGGTTTTTAAAAGGTCTGCCTTTTTAGGGCCTACACCTTTTAAAAACTCGATAGGAGTTCCTAGTATACTTGTTGTTTTTATTGAGCTCATTTAACCTGCCGCAAGTTAGTGCGGCTTGAAGAATTTTAAAAGCATAATGATAGAGTTCGTTAAAAAAGTAAGACTCTTCTGCGTGGAAGCTAAAATTGTCTAACTTTATTTCATGCTAAAATTCTCTATCCCAAGCCTATTAGGCTTCATTCTAATTCTGTTTATCTCTCACTCTTCTTTTGCCCAGCTTACTTGGTCAGATGATGCGGCTGAAATTGTTTTTGAAAATTGCACCGCATGTCATAATGATAATGGAATAGCTCCATTTTCTTTGATGGATTATGAAAGTGTATTAAATAATGCTGGCTCTATTGAAGAAGCTGTTTCTGATGATTATATGCCACCTTGGACTGCTGATGATACTTATCAGACATATGCCCATAGTCGTAAGTTGAGTGCCATTGAAAAAAGTACTCTTTTGGCATGGTTAGATGATGGGATGACTCAAGGTGATTTGGCAGATGCACCTCCTCCACCTGTATATTCTAATGAAGGATTTATTCAAGCTGTGCCTGATTTAGAACTGACCATGGAGCCATATACTAGTACAGCCACTTTTAATCAGGATGATTACATATGTATATCACTTCCAACTGGGTTGACAGCAGATAAAAAATTAAAAGCATACGAGGTAGTTCCTGGTAACCCATCTATTCTGCATCATTGTCTAATTTATATTGATGAAACTGGTACATATCCTACAGATTTTAGTGGTCAATGCGTAGGTCCTAATAACGATGAAGGTTTAATAGGAGGATATACTCCTGGAGCTGTTCCAACGGTTTTCCCTAGCAATGGAGATGATATAAATATGGGTATTACAGTTCCTGCGGGGTCTAATATTGTTATGGCTTTGCATTATCCGCATGGAAGTGCTGGTGAAATAGATCAAACTAAAATCAGACTATTTTTCTATGAAGATGATGTTGAAATGAGAGAAGTGCTAACTTATCCTCTGTTGGATAATTGGACTTTTAACATTCAAGCAAACACTCAGGAAGAGGTGATGGCTCAATATGGGCCGATTTTTCAAGATATATCTGTTCTAAGCGTCTTTCCTCACATGCATTTATTAGGAGAGTATATTAATAGTTATGCTGTCACTAGTGATGACGAGACGATTCCATTAATTAAAATTCCTCATTGGGATTTTGAATGGCAAGAGTTCTACTTCTTTGAAAGCATTCAACATATTCCACCAGGTTCTACATTTTATGCAAATGGAACTTACAATAATACAAGCACGAACCCGCACAACCCAAATGATCCACCTCAGAATGTAGGAGCAGGGTTAAATACATCGGATGAGATGTTCTTGGTTTATTTCCACTATTTAGATTACGTAGACGGTGATGAAAATATAAATCTAACAGAGTTAACTGCTTTGCCAGCTTCTTTAACTGAAATTCAGGTTGAGAATCAAGGGGTGATTAATGTCTATCCAAATCCGGTTTCGGAAGAAGTGACATTTTCTTTTGATTTGAAATCTACTTCAAATACCAGTTTGTATGTATATGATGGAATTGGTGGATTGGTAAATAAAGTAATCGATAAAGAACCTGTTACTCAAGGAGTATCTAAATATTCGTTAGATGTTACTGACTTCAGTTCAGGAGTTTACTATTATTCATTGCGAATTGATGGTGAACTGTCTTCTGGGAAATTTATCGTTAAATAAAGAAGAAAGAACTTTTAACAGTAGTATAAAACTGCGGCTGAAAGAATTAAAGCTAGAATAGTGTAAACTATTGCTAGCCTTCTTTTTATGCTTACGTTTTCTCTCTTGGATTCAGTTCGTATTTCTTCACGTAGCTCTTGAGTTAGTGTCTGGTTGGGAATTATTCCTTCGACAGTTTTCTTTGAGCTTGCTCCAAATGATTCCCTCTTTGGTTTTCTGCGTTTGTTGAGATTCTCTAGGTAGTTGTTTTGAAATGATTTAACAGGCCCCATGAGGAATTGAATTTGATGAAATGTTAAGATACAAAAAAGGCCATTACGTAGTAATAGCCTTTTAATTCTTTAAATAGCTTATACTAATTAAGCTATCATCATAATAGGGTTTTCAAGCATTCCTTTTAGTGTTTGAAGGAATTGTGAACCAGTAGCTCCATCTACTACTCGATGATCACATGAAAGTGTGACTTTCATTCTATTCCCGACTACTATTTGTCCATCTTTTACTACAGGCTCTTTTCTGATTCCTCCAACAGCTAGAATACATGCGTCAGGTGGATTTACTATGGCCGTAAACTCTTCTATTCCGAACATACCTAAGTTAGATATAGTGAACGTGTTTCCTTCCCATTCATGCGGTTGGAGTTTTTTATCTCTAGCACGTGTGGCATAATCAAATACTTCAGCGTTAATCTCCGACATAGGTTTAGTATCTGCATGTCTAACTACAGGCACTAATAACCCTTCGTCTACAGCTACTGCTACACCAATGTGAACATGCTCATTGTATCTAATTTTATCTCCTAACCAACTAGAATTTATCTTAGGATGTTTCCTTAATGAAACGGCAGTTGCTTTAATAACCATGTCATTAAATGAAACTTTAATGTTATTGGCTTTAAGACTAGCTCTAGCAGTCATGGCATTATCCATATCAATATCCATAGTAAGATAGAAGTGAGGAGCCGTAAACTTGCTTTCTGCAAGTCTTTTAGCTATCACTTTTCTCATTTGAGATACATTCTCTTCTGTATAGGATTCTACTCCTACAGTAGATCTAGAAGCAGCTGGTGCTGAAGATCCTGAGTAACTTTCGATATCTCTTTTTACTACTCTTCCTCCGTCTCCGCTTCCGGCTACTGAACCTAAATCTATCCCTTTATCACTTGCCATTTTCTTGGCCAGTGGAGATGCCTTAATTCTACCGTTAGCGCTGTGAGTCATTTCTGCTACTGGAGCAGAAGCTACAGCTACAGGAGTAGGTGCTGGTGCAGAAACTTCCACCTTAGGGGCAGGTGTTTCTTCTGCAGGAGCAGAGGGTGCAGAGTCACTTTTTAGTAACTCAGCTATATCTTCTCCTTTTTTTCCTAGAATTGCAAGTATTGAATCTACAGGAGCGGTTTCTCCAGTTTGAACTCCTATGTGTAATAAAACTCCATCCTGGAAAGAATCAAATTCCATAGTAGCTTTATCTGTTTCTATTTCAGCTAAAAGTTCACCCGATTCTACAGGATCTCCTACTTTTTTATGCCATTCAGCTACCACGCCTTCAGTCATGGTATCACTTAGTTTGGGCATTTTTACAATCTCAGCCATATCTTTAAAATATATCTAGGGTGTTTTATTAATCTTTTACGTAAGGATAATCTGTCTGCGTATATACATCTTCGTAGAGCTCATGTGCTTCAGGTAGGGGAGACTCTTCTGCAAATTTCACAGAATCTTCTATCACCTTTTTCACATCAGCTTGAATAGTTTTAATTTTAGCTTCAGTTAACCATTTATTCTTCTTAATCACATCCAAAACATGATCTATAGGATCTTTTGCTTGATAATCCTTAACTTCATCTTTAGTTCTATACTTCTGAGGGTCAGACATAGAATGACCTTTGTATCTGTATGTTTCAATGTTTAATAACGTAGGACCATCTCCTCTTCTTCCTCTTTCTGCAGCTTCAGTTATAGCGTCTGCTACTGCTTCAGGACTCATCCCGTCTACTGTAAATGAAGGCATGTCATAACTAGCTCCTAGTTTAGACATATCACCAACGTTTGAAGTTCTTTCAATTGAAGTTCCCATGGCATACTTGTTATTCTCTATAACAAATATTACTGGAATTTTCCAGACCATAGCCATGTTGAAGGTTTCATGAAGAGCACCTTGTCTAGCTGCTCCATCTCCCATAAATGTTATGGTCACATGGTCTTCGTTTCTATACATATCAGCGAATGCTATTCCTGCGCCCATAGGAATTTGAGCTCCTACAATTCCGTGTCCTCCAAAAAGATTTTTTTCTTTATCGAACATATGCATTGAACCTCCTTTACCTTTCGATAATCCTGTGGATTTCCCATATAATTCTGCCATTACCCGTTTAGGGTCTGAACCTAAAACTAAAGGGTGGGCGTGATCTCTATATGCAGTAATAACTCTGTCAGTTGGTTTTAGACCAATAGACATTCCTGCCAAAACGGCTTCTTGACCTATGTATAGGTGACAAAACCCACCAAATTTTTGCTGGATGTAGAGTTGGCCACACTTTTCTTCGAACTTTCTCATAAGTAGCATGTCTTCATACCACTTGATGTAAGTTGCTTTTGAATATCCTTTTTGCTTCTTTACTGAAGCAGCACTCGCTTTTTTGGCTGGTGCTTTTTTTGTTGTTTTCTTGCTTGTAGCTGTTCCGGTTGCCATATCATTCAGAATTGAAATACAAATATAGAATTGCTTGCTGTAAATGACCGTTTTTAGTTCTCCTTTTTTAACCCTTTCTCGAAAAAGTATATTGGAAGTAAACTACGCGCACTGGATAAAGTGTATATTTTACCTTTACTTCCTTGTAAAATAATTTCAATTTCTTGGTCTTGCTGTAGCTCAGTTTCTAATAAAACCTGTCTACAAACTCCACATGGAGCTATAGGGGAAGATACCTCGAAATCATCTGTAAACACAGTGATAGCCATCTTTAAAAGAGGGATGCCTTTGAATTGATGAGCAGCATTGTAGATAGCGGAACGTTCTGCACAAATCCCAGCTGGAAATGAGGCGTTTTCTTGATTTGACCCTAAAATTATTTCCCCATTGCGAAGCAAAGCAGCTGCTCCTACTTTGAAATTTGAATAAGGGCTATATGAATAATCTAGTGCTTCTCTTGCTTTTAATAAAAGAGAATGGTCTTCGCTTTTCAACTCTTGTTCAGAATCGTATTCTTTTAGTTGAACTTTTATTTCTAGATCCTTCAATTTATTTATAGGGGTTTTGGCGAGTGAAATGTAACTATGTAGTCGTCTAATAAATACCTTATTTTTGGCAGTTCTGTGAGTGAAATTAATGAAATATTAAGTCGGTTTCGACCAATCTCTTTAGAAGAGATGGATTCTGTAAAGTTAATGGACAGAACAGATACTAAATTTCTCTTGAGTTCAAGAGGTTTTGGTTCATTGCTAAATGAGCTTCGTAAATCTTACAAATGCTTGGAAGTAGAGGGTAACAGAGCCAGTAGGTATAAAACTGTTTACTTAGATACAGAAGATTTAGACTTCTACATTAAACACCATAACGGAAAAAGAAACAGATATAAAATTCGTTACAGAAAATATGTTGAGTCTGATTTAACTTTTTTAGAAATAAAATTCAAGAATAATAAAAAAAGGACTGTTAAAAATAGAATGATTGTTCCGGAAATAGAAACTTCCTTAAGTGAAGATTCTGCCCATTTTATAAAGGAAATCTCGGGAATAGATTATAATGTTATAAATGTTTTAAAAAATGACTTCAGCAGAATAACACTTGTTAATCAGGAGCTTCAAGAGCGGTTAACGCTGGATATGTCGTTGAAATTTCAAGCGTTTGGAAAAGAAACAGAAATGGGAGATGTGATTATATGTGAGCTAAAGCAGGAAAAGGCAAAAAGAAATTCGCCATTTTTAAGTGCTGTCAAAAATCACATACACCGTCCAATGAGAATAAGTAAATACTGTATGGGAATAGCCATGCTAAAAGAAGGAGTGAAGAAAAATAATTTCAAAGAGAATTTATTAATACTAGAAAAATTTAACGATGATAATAGAGTGGCTTAATGAATCAATAATAAACATTTCACAGAGCGTTATACTGTTGGATGGTGTTGAAGGGATTAAATTCTTTGGAGTGAAGCTTATTGATATGAAGGATTTTTCCAGACTGTTAGTGAGATTTCTGTTTAATTTAGTTTTTGTAGTGCTTTTAGTGAGAGGAGTGTATTATCCAGCTCAAAGAAGGAAGGATTTTCTGTTTAGTTATATCTCTCTTGGTATGATTATATTCTTGTTGTGCTATGTGCTGGTCGATGTGGATATGGATACTGGTTTTGCTCTTGGACTATTTGCTATTTTCGGGATAATTAGATATCGAACCGATGCTATTCCGATTAAGGAAATGACTTATTTGTTCATAGCCATAGGAATTTCAGTATTGAACGCATTGGCAGGATCTAAAGTGAGTTATGCCGAGCTTGCATTTGCTAATACGGCTATTATAGCAGCCACTTATGGACTGGAAAAAGTTTGGCTTTTAAGACATGAGGAGAGCAAAGTAATTGTCTATGAAAAAATTGAACTGGTAAAAGCTGAGAATCATGAAGCTCTTGTTCAAGATATTCAAGAACGAACGGGTATTAATGTAAATAGAATTGAGGTGGGAAAAGTCGACTTTCTAAGAGATACAGCTAATGTTACGATCTTTTATTATGAAGACGATCAACCTAAGTAATTCCTTAAGATTTGTAGATTAGTGCTGTGCAATAAGCGCTAACACCTTCTTGTCTTCCCACAAAACTCAATTTCTCCGTAGTAGTGGCTTTTATTGAGATTTGATTTTCTTCAATGGCCATGACTTCGGCCAAGCACTTTTTCATTTCTGGAATATGAGGGTTGACCTTAGGTAACTCTAAGCATATGGTAGTGTCTAAATTACCTAATTCATAGCCTTCTTTGCGTAGCAATGTAAAGACTTCTTTCAATAGCTTTTTACTATCTATGCCTTTGTATTGTGAATCAGTATCTGGGAAATGAAAGCCAATGTCTCTTAAATCTGCTGCTCCTAAAACAGCGTCACATATAACATGGATTAGCACATCGGCATCTGAATGACCAACAGCTCCTTTGGTATGAGGTATTTTAATACCGCCTAACCAAAAATCATAAGCTTCTTTAAGCTGGTGTACATCAAAACCAAAACCGATTCTAAAGTTCATTTATATTATTCAGATTCTGTTGATGAGCCACCACCAGTCAGATTCATGTTTAAACCGAATCTTAATGTGTTGGCTAGTGGATTTTGATTTCTAGTAGAAATCAAATAAGACATATCTATAGAAAATACTTGGAATTTAACACCTGCTCCTAGGGTGATAAACTGTCTGTTCCCTTTAGTCGGATCTTCATGAAAAAATCCAGTTCTAAATGCAAATTGATTCGCATAAACATATTCTAAACCGAGGGAAATATTAATCTCATTAATCTCTTCCTTAAACTTAGAACCCTCCACTACGTAGTACTCGTCATCCTCATCTTGTAGAACTGTTCCTGGAGCATCGGTAAACGAACCAAATATTCCAGCTGCTACACCTACGTTAGATTCTCTTCCAGAAACGATATCTCCTTCATTATATAATCCAGTATCTTTAGTAGCATACACTCCATTTGTCGGGACTAGTAATTTGTTGAAATCTGACGTGAAAGTCAGTTCATTATATTCATCTAAGTACATGCTGAGTGCAGCTCCTAGTCTAAGGTTAGCTGGAAGAAAATCCCTATCTGCAGTTTCAGTGTAAGCTATTTTAGCTCCAATATTAGAAACGTTCATTCCTATGTTTAATCTAGCGTCTTTTCCTCCAATACTTAAATCTGGATTTGTATAGAAAATTGAAACATCTGCTGCAGCACTTCTTCCTGCCTTAGATCCAGCACCATTAACACCTATGCCACCTGTCAGATTTGAGTGAATGTATCTTGCGGCAAATCCACCACTTAGTTTCTCACTCAACTTTTGTGCGAATCCAACATCGAAACTGAATTCAATAGGTTTAAAATCACGGATAACGCTTCCATTAATATCTGTAAATGTTATAGTTCCAAGATCGAAAAAACGTAAAGCTCCAGAAACCGCCTGTTTGTCATTTATTATTTTGTATCCTGATAAATAAGCTAGACTCATATCGTCCACTAGATTTCTCAACCATGGAGAATATGAAAGTGAGATTCCAAAATCTGGTCTATCAGACTTTAACCTAGCCCCGCTCATGTCAGTCAAGAAAGCCATTTTAGCCATATTCCAATGAAGCGAATTTCCGTCAGGAGAAGTCGCTACTCCAGCATCTCCTAAAGCACCACCACGTGTGTCGGGAGCTATAAGAAGAAAAGGAACTGCAGTGGTGATAGTGTTTAACTGAACCGCAGCCGCAGCTTCTTCGTCAGTTAAATTTTGCGCGGTAGTGTGCATTGAAGCCACTAAAGCGAGAGTAATTATTATTATTAGTTGTCTGAACATTCTAAGCCTTTTAAAAGGTGTGCAAATATACGTATTGTTTAGGTTTTAGGTTTCTATTTCAGTAGCACAAGCTTCTGAAATTCTTCCGTACTCAATCCTTCAGGGGTGGTTATCTTCACTTTATAAACGTAAACCCCTCTAGCTAACTCATCACCAAAATCATCTCTTCCATTCCAGTATATTCCATTAGCTCTATATCCTGAACTTTCAATCCTTCTGTTTATTGTCTTAGCTAAGTTGCCACCTACAGTGAATACTTGTATTTCTACATCTAGCGTATTACAGGCTGCGTTATGCTCAAACATAAATTCGGTATTGGTCGTGAATGGGTTTGGGTAATTTAGAACATGGTCGATAGCCAGCTCTTCGCTAGTAACCACAGTAAATTCGATGGTTTCTTCAGAGGAATTGTTGTGTGTATCCCAAGCCTTTAAAGATAAAGTGTGAGTGCCTGCAGAAAGTTCTGACAATTGGAATCTAATTTCGCCACTTTGATAAGAATCTTCATCAGCAGCATAATATTCATTTAGAACTATGGCTTGAGAAGTGTTTTCATCAATTACAGCTTTTAAATCATGTCCAATTCCATTTCCAACAGTGTTAATCCCATTTTCATCTTGTAGTTTAGAGAGTAGTACCGGTATTTCATCGGTAATGCCCCCATCAATGAATTCGATGTTGTTTAGGTATAATTCAATAAGTGGTCCTTCTTCATTTAACACTACATCATCTGAAGAGCCCCCTATTTTAAAGCTACTACACTGTCCATGTCCATCTATATTTCCGTCCACAGCGTAGTAAGATATTCTTCCTTCTCCTACTTGATAATTAATATCTCTAGGGACAATAAAAGTGAATTCGAAATTTCCGTTTAATACAGTGGCTTTTCCGTTGTAAAGAATGTTTTTTCTAAGATCAAAAGGAAAAGGAGCTATGGAATTATCATCCGATGCATCATTGGCTAATGAAAATAAAGTTTGTTCCTTATCGTAAACAGTAGGATAAACAAACCCATTAAAATCGGTAAGAATTGTTCCGTTATTATCCCCGATATATCCTTTTACAGTTACTGTCTCCAGAGCTTTTAAAGTATCCGTGAAAAGAGTTATGTCAGTGTCATTGATGCTAGATGTATAGACTTCTTTTTTAGGGTGTGACATTATCAAAGCTGGATCACCAATGAGAGAGAAGTTTTTTTGATTAGTCCCATTCACTGCGTTTTTAGTTAATCTATATGATTCGCCAAGTGTGATGTCAGGTGGAGAGTCGGGGCCAAACGTAGCGTGATAATATTGTCTAGCTAGAGATTGGTTACTTCCACTATACACTATTCGAGTTGTTGTAAGCATAGCTATAGCTCCTCCATCAGGGTTGAGAAAAATAAGTTCGCCAGCGGATAAAAATTCGGGATCATCATACCTAGTTAATTCACAAGTGGCTGTAACGAATACAGGCATTCTTGTGTTATTACTCCAGTTTCTAATTGTAGGTATATCTAAAATTCTTTCATGTGCCCATCCTTTTTCTCCTCCATGTCCAATATAATTAACGACTAAAGCTCCATCTTGAACAACTCTTTGTATGCTTTCTTTTGCATCATCATATCTTTCCCCACCTGGAGTTGAAGTTTGAGTGTATGCATCGGCATATACTTTTTCAATATTAAATTCAAGGTGATTGTTTTTAATAGTGTCATGGAGTTGTTCCGAGTAAAGCATGTGAATGTTTCCATCAATGTTATTTCCGTCTTGATCATCTGCAACAAAAACTATTTTATTTCTCCAAGAACCAAATGTAGAATTTGTTCCATCTCCTATACATGCAGCTCCTCCATCAGTAGTAGTGTTCTCTGATTTATATCTTCTGATTTTTTCTACCATTTGAGCAGCCTCTCCCTCTGATCTAGCTACTATTCTTCCTATTCCAATATCCATTTTGTCTGATGTGGATTCGGCTTCGTCATCATCTAGTAACCCGAAATAGTCGTCAGATACGTAACTGTTTGTAGGAGAAAAACTGTTTTTAGAATGATAGGAAATGATGTATGGGTCTGAGGAGCTAATACTTCTGTTATTATAAGTACCATCTCCAAAGATGCATAGATATTTTGGGGCTAATTCAGTATCACCTGCAGCGTCATCATAAAGCATTTTCATGAGCATTTTAATAGCTGTAACATCTGGATTACCACTCGAAAACTCGTTGTAAACTTGAGTTGGGAAAACTACTTCTACAATTAAGCCATCAGCTCGGTGCAATTCGGCTAATTGTTCAGCCGCACTCGCAAAATTTGCATTGGCCAGAATAATGTAATCTACATCTGTGAGCGAATGTAAATTTTGATTTTCTACTTGTCCAATCATTTCGGGCGACATAAACGAGCTATTATTAAACGCTATGAACGACTCCAGAGCGTCACCAGTGTATTTAAAGCTTGCTTCATTATCATTTGCAGTGAAAGGTATGTTCTTAGGTGCGGTAGGATTAGAAATGTTCCAAATAGTAAGACTATTTGGATTAAAAACATTTCCAAGTGAATATTGAATTATATCCTCACCTATAGTTTGAGGATCTCTAAAGTCTAATATGTTGCCAGACATAATTAGCTCTCTTCTGCATTGCACCGCTACATAATCGAGCCATCCTTCGGAATCTTCGGAGAACTTAGAAAAGTCTATAGTTAATTGAATATTGTCATCTGTAGGTGTGAACTCTAGAGTTTGAGCGTTGGATACAGCTACTTCTGCAGTAGCGAAAGTCGTAGTAGCGGAAATAGGTGCTCCTATCGATTCTCCGGAGTTCAGCGAATAGGTGAAGTTACTTATCCCTCCTAAAGAACGTCCTGCAGCTACAATATCCATATAGCTATTTTCAGGAATTACATTCGGAAAGTTAAAGTTTAAAAGTAACTGGGTACTTAGGTCGAAATTTTCACCTAGCCATTCACTGTCTCTTATACACATCTGACGCTGCCGACGAATAGAGAGG
>CAJXOV010000013.1 GCA_913057815.1 uncultured Flavobacteriales bacterium | reverse complement strand
GATTAAAAACTTAGGTGATGAATGGAAGCTAAAACAAGCTTTAAATCATAATACATTGGCTCAGCCTTTCTATGCATTCGAAGATGGAAATGGAGAGTTGATTATT
This sequence comes from uncultured Flavobacteriales bacterium, assembly GCA_913057815.1. Taxonomy (GTDB): domain Bacteria; phylum Bacteroidota; class Bacteroidia; order Flavobacteriales_D; family Sanyastnellaceae; genus ASP10-05a. The sequence continues at coordinate 13,396 of CAJXOV010000013.1, read as the reverse complement.
CCTGAAGGAATTGGATATGGGTCAGGTGATCCTGAAGATTTCTTAGCCTTTTTAAAGAAAGGGCTGAAAGCGGCTAAATAGATTTTATAACATATAGTACTATAACTAAGACAGCGGGCAAATGCCCGCTGTTTTTATTTAATCCGCTACATTTGCCCCTATGAACTCCATTAAAAAACATTTCCAAGAAGCTCAAACGGTTTTGAATGATTTTCTATCCAATGAAGATAATTTTCAGGCTATAGAAAAGGCGGGGAGTTTAATGGCAGAAGCATTGCAACGCGATGGGAAAGTAATCTCCTGTGGAAATGGTGGTTCTATGTGTGACGCTATGCATTTCGCTGAAGAACTCACAGGAAGGTACAGAGACAATCGTCCGTCCTTAGCAGCCATTTCTATATCTGACCCTAGCCATATTACTTGTGTAGGAAACGACTATGGGTTTGACTCTATCTTCTCCAGGTTTGTAGAAGGGATGGGAAAAAAAGGAGATGTATTACTGGCTATTTCTACCTCAGGAAACTCTAAGAATGTGCTAGAGGCAGCCAAGGCCGCTAAGGCCAAAGGAATGACTGTAGTGGCTCTCACAGGTAAGGATGGTGGACAGCTGGCTTCAGCTTGTGATGTAGAAATAAGAGCTCCATGGAGTGGCTATGCAGATAGAGTTCAAGAGATTCATATAAAAGTGATTCACTCACTGATAGATTATATAGAAAGACAGCAGTAAACACTTTTTTACTCAAGCTTAAAAGCTAGGAAAATCAAGTTCCCTCCTTTTTCGGAGGGATGGATTGCGAAAACGAAATCATTAGTCTAGAAAACTCACCGAAAGCAATTCGGGGTGGTGACGATGCAATAGCTCAACTCCTTTTATTTACTAAGTGATTAGATAAATTCTTCGCAAGATTCTCTGTTTATCTTTTTTTCTCGTCAAAAAAAGAAACAAAAAATGACGCCACAAAAAACAAATCATATTTTTCGGCTTTAAGAGAAGGTGATAAAGTGGCCTGTTTTTAAAACTTTAAGGCCAGTTAAACATTAGCGGCTTGACGTTGGAAAAATATAATTTCGCACTTTTTGTGGAAAGTCTTCCCGCTTTATTTCTGTTAAATCACCATTCTGATTTAAAAAACAGCAAACTCAATGTTCTTAAGGGAGGAAAATCAAAATTTAAATCGCTTAATAACAGCCGTGTAGGTTAATAATTAATTTATGGCACACCGTTTGTAATACCCTTGTCAGATTAACAAAGTAAAAAGCAAATAAGATGAAAGATTTAAGAACAACATACAGCGAGTTAAAGACAAAAGCGATAGAGTTAATGGAGTCTGGAAATCTATCAGCTTACGTAAACACCTTAAAAGAGGTGAACACAGTAAAAAGAAAATTAGTCTTAGTTGAGCTTAGAGCTTAATAAGATAAAAAATAAAAAGTCTCTTGGTGGTTCGAGAGCATTAGGTTTAAGGTTTAAAGGTTAGTAATTGGCCTCTCAGTAATGTCTGGGAGGCCTTTTCTTTTTAGGGCTAAAGCCCTTTCAACTCATATCCTTCATTAGTTAACCAATCTAGTGCAGCAGGCAAAAAATCTAAAACTTTATCTCCACACTTTAAACTGTCATGTAGGACTACGATAGAACCGTTTTGAGTGTTGGATTTAATCCTTTTTAGGCATGTATCTGCAGTTACTTTCTCATCGAAATCTCCTGGCAATACATCCCACATTATTATTTCACTTCTCTTTTTAATCAGCTTGGCCTGACTCTTACTTATTCTACCATAGGGAGGTCTGAATAGGGGTGATCCTATTAGCTTTTGACAAGTGAGGTAGCTTCTAAAGTAAGCAGCGTTTTCGGTTTTCCATCCGCTTTCATGCTGGTGCGAGTGATTTCCCGTAGAGTGACCTTCCGTTTTTAAGCGTTGCAATAGTTCTGGATTTCTCTCAACCATTTCACCTACGCAGAAAAATGTAGCCTTGGCATGGTGGAGGTGAAGCAACTCTAGAATTTTATCAGTCACACCTGTTGTGGGCCCATCATCGAAAGTAAGATATACGCACTTCTCTTCTCTAGATTTATTCCAAGTTAAATCAGAAGCTAGGGCTTTAAGTATTTCAGGCGTTTTACTGGTGTACACGGCTGTAAAGATATTTTATTACATGAATTGAGCATTTAAAAAACATTTGAGATGTTTTCTGAATATTCAGCCCCAGTATGTTAAGCTATTTTGCTTACTTTTAAAGCACTAAACCTTTTTTTAATGAGAATTGCTATCCTCCTTTTACTTTCCTTCATTTTTCAAGTGGTGGATTCTTATGGTCAGCACTTTGCACCGCCAGTATTAGTCGATCCTGGTGATTTTTCTTTAATCGATGCACGAGAAGCGGATATAGATGGGGATGGTTCAAACGAAATCTATAGACTCAGACCAGGATTAATAATAACTTTTGATTTTGACTCTATAAACGGTCATGTTATTGATACTCTCGAAATGCCGGCAGTTATAGGGTATACTTATTCGAGACAGCTCGCAGATATAGATGGGGATGGTGACTTGGATTATTTTTATGGAACTGGATGGTATGTAAATAATGGTTTTGGTCAATTTGAAGAAAATATTGAGTTTGATGGTTTAAGTGGGGAAAGAGTATTTATAGATTTTGATTTTGACGGAGATTTGGATATAGTAGTAACATCTGAATACTTGATTGATCTGCCCCCTCCTTATAATGTTTCATGGCCACATTTCGGACTTTCGCTTTTTAGCAATGATGGGAGTGGTCAATTTATATTAACAGATTCTTATGAGAGCCCTATTGGTGAATATTGGGGGGAAACTGGAGTAATTTCTTCTTTGGTGAAAACGAATTATTTTAGTTTTGGAAATAACTCTGACAGACTGTTATTTACCAAGCAATTTAATTGGGCAGGATTTGCAGATTACGGTATATATCTTATGCCGTTTACTGCGGATGGATTCGGTATAGCAACTTCAACCTATAATCAAAATTATATTACAGAAAATTGGAGGATTGCTCGTTTGGACCAAAATAGTATGGATGATCTTGTTTGGACAGATGATAATTTATTGTACTGGTCATGGAATGACACTTATCCAACTGCTAGCGATGTCACTTCAACTGAAATTGGTCTAGTTAATTTTAATGATAATGATTATCAAAATATAATATATGTATCTAATACTTATTTGAAAGTACTTATGAATTTAGGTGATGATACTTTTGAATTGTTACAGAGCATAGAGTTACCCTCTTTACCAGGTCGAATTAGAGAACTCGATTTAGATAATGATTCACATTCAGACCTTATAGTTGAAGTAGAATCAGAATTTTATTGGCTGAAGAATATTTCTGGTGAGCTGGGCTGCATAGATGAAATTGCGTGTAATTTTGATCCTACAGCTAATTTTGATGATGGAACGTGCTGTTATGGGATCTGCGGATGCATGAATGATCTAGCCGTCAATTTTCAAAGTGATGCTGATTGTGAAGTCGGCACTTGCAGCTTTGAATTAACAGGAATCGTCTTCTATGATGAAAACGAAAATGGAATAATGGATGGAGCAGAATACGGACTTCCTTTTCAAAATGTAGTAAGTGAAGAACTAGGAATGTCCTTCATCACCAATGACCAAGGAGAGTTCAATGCAGATATAGGAAATGAGTACATCGCTGAGTTCGAATTAGAGGAAAATTCGGTATTTCCATTTAATACTACTCCCAATTCTTTAACTTTTGATGCATCATCAGCCACATCTACCCAGTTGATGTTTGGAGTATCAAACGAAGTTCCTGACTTCGCTATCTGCATAGATCTCTACCCAAGCGGAAACGGCTTCTTGTGTAATGACCATGCCAACCATAATATCTGTTACCGGAACATGGGAAATGTACCTATTAATGGAATCATAGAAGTAGAATATGATGAGTTGTTCCAAGGCCATCAAGAAGTAACTCCTATAGATTCGGTAAACGGAAACAAGGTATATATGAGTTTTGCAAATCTTCTTCCTGGAGAAATGTTTTTCTATGATATAGATCTACTCACACCTACTGTAGATCATATTGGAGAATACATTACTAGTTATGCTAGAGCGTATGGGTATTATGAAGGATACGAAGTAGCTTACGGAGAACAAGAACTTACCATGGAAGTTACTTGTGCTTATGACCCCAATGACAAGCAAGCTTTTCCTCTTGGGTATACAGAGGAGCACTGGCTTCTGCAGGAGACAGAACAAGAGTTTTTAGTGCGTTTTCAAAACACAGGTAATGCTCCTGCTCAGGACATTCGTATCCAGGACACTATAGATGTGAACTTTGACCTTAGCACATTTAGAATGGTGGCCAACTCACATTCTGTTATGGCTACTATTAATGAAGAAACACGAGTAGTAGATTTCTTCTTTCAGGATATTCAGTTGCCAGATTCTGTAAACAACGAACCGGACTCTCATGGACTGGTTTCTTATAAAATCACTCCATCTGTAGATCTTCCGGTAGGAACGGAGCTGAACAATACGGCTTATATCTACTTCGATAATAATGATGCCATAGTAACCAACACCACTTGGACCACTATACACGAATGTGGAGGAGAAGCAGTTTTTGAAGCTTCAGTTTTAGAATCTTGTGTAGAGGAAGATGTGATTTTCACTAGTGCTTACGGAGAAATAGAAACCTATGAATGGAACATTAATTCTGTTCCCTCTGGAGCAGAAGAAGTTTATAATGAAGCATTCTTAGAAGCAGGAGAGCACATTGTTCAATTTGTGGCAGAGAATCCGCTTTGCTCCGCCAGTTCTATGCAAATGGTCACTGTATATGAAAAGCCTTCCAGTGAATTTGAAATTACCTCATTAGAAATATGTTTAGGAGACCCCTTAGAGTTTACTTCAACTGGGGAGAGTGTTGATTCATTTAGTTGGATATTGAATAATGAGGAAGTTAGTACAGAGGAGGAATGGAGTCAATACTTTTTTGAAACAGGTTCTTTTAACATTACGCTGAATACTCAAAACGAGTATTGTTCAGATTCAGAATCTCGGACTTTTGAAGTACAAACTCCTCCGTCTGCAGAAATTACAGAAAACGGAGCCATTTTAATAGCAGCTGAAGGAGTTTCATACCAATGGTTGCTGTATGGAGAGCAAATACCAAACGCCAACTCTCAAACCTATGAACCATTAGAAGATGGGACATATTCGGTTATAGTTGTTAGTGAAAATAACTGTGCTACACAATCAGAGCAAGTGTTTATAGTAAACATCTCAGAAGTAGATTCACCTATAACACTGTTATATCCTAACCCTATGAATGATTTGGCTTATTTAGAGTTTAAAGATTCCAGCATAAGAACCATCCGCATGTTTGATTCTGCTGGAAGAGAAGTAAGAAAATGGGAAAACACATCTACTGCTAGGTTAGAAATTTTAAAAGCGGGATTATCCTCAGGAAACTATGTCATTCAGGTGATGGAGGGAGGAGAAATCTTCAACGTGAATTTGGCGGTGAACTAATTTTAGATTCTATTTTAAAAATCGATTAATCGTCAAAAACTTGTTCCTGTGTAAGTATGTTTTCATAAGGTGTCAAACCGTACTTTTGACCTAATGATTTTAGTCACTGGTGGAACCGGAATTGTAGGAGCACATGTTCTTTTTGAACTCGTTAATGGAGGAGAAAGTGTTCGTGCGTTGCAACGCGAAAACAGCCAAAAGAAAGTAGTAGAAGACTTGTTTAAGTTTTACTCTCCAAAAGGGCATGATCTTTATAAATCTATAGAGTGGTTTATAGGGGACATTCTGGATGTGCCGAGTCTCGATAAAGCTATGGAAGGCTGTAAGGCGGTATTTCACTGTGCGGCTATGGTTAGCTTTTCTTCATCAGATTATAATAAAATGATAGAAGCTAATGAACAAGGAACGGCCAACTTGGTAAACGTTTCATTGGCTCATAAGCTCGCGGAGTTTTATTATGTGAGTTCGGTAGCAGCTATTGGTAGAAATTCCAAATCTCAGATCATGGATGAGAATACAGAGTGGGAACCTTCTAAGGAAAACTCTGGGTATGCTGTAAGTAAGAAAAACGCTGAAATGGAAGTGTGGAGAGGCGGTGAAGAAGGGTTGAATATAGCTATGGTCAACCCCACTATAGTGCTTGGCCCAGGAAGAACATCTATCAGCAGCGGCACACTGTTTAAGGCTGTGAAAAATGGTCAGAAGTATTACACGAATGGCGAAAATGGTTTTGTAGATGCTAGGGATGTGGCTTTTGTGATGAAGAGACTCTTTGATTTGAAAAAATTCGGAGAGCGCTATGTATTGGTTGGAGAAAATCTTTCTTATAGAAATGTGGCCGATCTCATGGCCGAAAGTTTAGGAGTTTCTAAACCTGCAGTATTGGCCAAGCCATGGCTCACTGGGTTAGTTTGGAGAATGTTGGCAGTGTCTAGTAAACTCACTAGAAAAAAACCAGTTCTAACTAAAGAAAGTGCTAGGAGCAGTCATAAGGTCTCGTTTTATAAAAATGATAAAGTAAGAAACGAGCTCGGAATAACATTTAGAACAGCAGAACAAGCTATTCAGAATGCTTCAGCTTTCTTTTCGGACTTTCCTGAACATCTGTAGAATCGGTCAAGATTTCCAGCTCCTTTTTCATTCTACTCAATCTTACTTGAACAGAATCATAAACTACAGCTATTCGAACAGCTTGGTTGGTATAGAAATCTAAATTGTCTCTGAACTGTTTTTCTGTAATTCCGTTTTTCTCAAAAATCTGATCATAGTAAACCAAAATTCTATCTTTCAAGTCGGGTTTACGGATGAGCTTTAGCTTAAGAGTGGCTTCTAAAATTTCTACATCTACCATTACCTGAGTAAACTCTTCTTCGGTCATCAGGTTTTCTGGTGCCGGAGGAACTCTGTTTAAATCAGGCTTTTGATCACAACCGATCAAAGTCAATAAGAATAAAGCTATTACTAAACGTATCATCTATTAAAGGTAACGCGTTTACCCATTTCTTTCTTGTTCAGTTTTCCTTTATGCCATGCTAAATGTCCACTAACGAAAGTAGAATCTACGGCATAATTGAATTTTTGACCTTCGAATGGAGACCACCCGCATTTATATAGAATATTGGACTTTTCTACTAAATAATCAGCATCAGGGTTAATGATAGCTAAATCCGCAAAATATCCTTCTCTTATGTATCCTCTTTTATCTATTTGAAAGCACTCTGCCAGTGCATGACTCGTTTTTTCTACGATAGTTTCCATAGTAAACACACCTTCATGCATCATTTGGAACAAGGCAGGAACAGCATGTTGGACAAGCGGTCCTCCTGAAGGAGCAGAGAAGTATGAATTGTTCTTTTCTTCCAGAGTGTGAGGTGCGTGATCTGTAGCTATTACATCGATTTTTCCAGAGTTTACAGCAGCTCTAATAGCTTCTCTATCACTTTCTGCTTTTACTGCAGGATTCCATTTAATGAACGTGCCTTTATCTGCATACTGAGCATCTGTAAACCATAAATGGTGAATGCACGCTTCAGCAGTAATTCTCTTTTCGCCTAGTGAAATATCGTTTCTGAAAAGGTCTAGTTCCTTAGCTGTAGAAATATGTAAGATATGAAGCCTAGCATCACACTTCGTAGCTAAATCTACTGCTTTAGATGAAGATGCATAGCATGCTTCTACACTTCTAATAATAGGGTGAGATTGAATAGGCACATCTTCACCATATTTTTCCTTATAAATAGCAGTGTTCTTTCTAATAATGGCTTCTTCTTCACAGTGCGTAGCCACCAGCATATCACTTTCGCAAAAAATTCTGTGAAGTACTTCTTCTTTATCTACAAGCATGTTTCCAGTAGAGGACCCCATAAATACTTTAATTCCACACACATCCTTAGCGTTGGTCTTCAGTACTTCTTCTAAATTATCGTTACTGGCTCCCATAAAAAAGGAGTAATTGGCCATAGATACTTCTGCAGCCCGGTCATATTTGCGTTGCAATAGTTCTTGGGTCAATGCCTGTGGAACAGTATTAGGCATTTCCATGTATGTTGTAATTCCTCCAGCTACCGCAGCAGCAGATTCTGTAGCTATTTCTGCTTTATGAGTTAAGCCTGGCTCACGAAAGTGAACTTGATCATCTATCATTCCTGGAATGATAAATTTACCAGTGGCATCTATCACTTCTGTATATTCTTCAGCTGTTATAGTTCCGGCCGGAGCTATTTTAGAAATGAATTCATTTTCTATGAGAATGTCAGCAGCTTGACGAGTCCCTTCGTTAACTACTGTTCCATTTTTAATCAAATACTTAGACATGTTCTATTTTTTTCGAGCCAGTTTACCGAATCTCATTTTCCACACTCCTGTGAATGCTTCATTGAAGATTCCCATGCTCATTTTGGATGTTCCCAGTTTTCTGTCTTCGAAAGCTATAGGAACTTCGGCCAGTTTAAAACCGAGTTTTTTGGCAGTGTATTTCATTTCTATTTGAAATGCGTATCCTATGAATCTAATTTCATCAAGATTTATAGCTTTCAATACACTTTTATGGTAGCAGACAAATCCTGCTGTGCAGTCTTTTACGCCTAACCATAGCACTGAGTTTACATAAATAGCAGCTCCTTTACTAAGGATAATTCTATCCATAGTCCAGTTTTTTACATCTCCACCTGGAACATACCTAGAGCCAATACTCATGTCTGCTCCGTTATGGCATGCATCTAAAAGTCTTTCTAAATCTGCAGGTTTATGAGAGAAGTCAGCATCCATCTCGAAGATATAATCGTAATCTCTTTCTAAGGCCCATTTGAAACCTGCTATGTATGCAGTTCCTAAACCTAGTTTTCCACTGCGTTCTAATATGTGGATTTGAGGAAAAGTTGATTGCAACGCTTTAACTAAACCTGCTGTGCCGTCAGGTGATCCGTCATCGACCACCAACACATCAAAACTTGTTTTTAAGTCCATAACTACCTGAAGAATAGACTCTATATTCTCCTTTTCGTTATAAGTGGGTATGATGACTAGGTTTTTACTCAATCTCTTTCTAAAAATGGTGGGCTAAAAATACGGTATGGGGTTCAGGTAGGAAAACTCTTATCGAATCATTTTCAAAAAATTAACCTCTGTTTCAGTTAACTCTCTAAAATCTCCTCTGGAAAGGTTCTTTTTAGATAACCCTGCGTACATCACTCTATCCATTTTAGTAATAGTGTAACCGAAATGTTCGAACATTTTAGTTACAGCTTTATTACGTGAGCTCGAAATTCTGATACCTATTTTATGAGGATCAGTTCCGTCTCCTACATAAGCTACTTCATCAGCTCTCATCATTCCATCTCCTATCATAACTCCTTGTCTAATCTCATCTAGGTGAGGAGATTTTACTTTTTGAAGAGTATGAATTTCATAGAGTTGAGAAACTCCATTTTTAGGATGAATAAGTCTTTTAGCCATATCTCCATCGTTAGTAAACAGAAGTAGACCTGTAGTCATTCTGTCTATTTTTCCCACTGGATATATGGCCTCTCTGCACGAACCTTTAATTACGTTCATTACCGTTCTTCTACCCTTAGTATCATCTACGGTGCTAAGTACGTTTTTAGGCTTGTTTAATAGGAAGTAACGCATTCTTTCTATGGTGAGTAAACCACCATCATACTTTACTTTATCAGAAGGTTTTACTTTGTAGCCCATTTCAGTAACTATGGTGCCATTGATCTCTACTAAACCTATTTTAATAAGTTCGTCTGCTTCTCTTCTAGATGCTACGCCACACATAGCTAGGTACTTGTTAAGCCTGATAGGTTCGTCTCCCACGGGAGTTTTTACCATTTTCTTAGCTGCTGGGTAGTCTTTAGAAATTCTTCGGGTAAGTGAAGCAGGTGCTTCCGCTCTAGAGAATGTTTTTTTGCCTGGTCCTTTAGAACCAGTAGATTTTGCGCCTCTCGGTTTAAAATCCTTTTTAAACGATTTTTTCATAAAATTTGTCTGAAAGTAGCGGCAAAGGTAGGGATTTTAGTGGCGAGATTCTAATACTGGGTTTTAATGATCAATTATAAATGGTGAATGTTTAATTCTGGATTCTAAGTAACCACGCAGACTTTGATCCGTTTAAAAACAGCATCAATAGATATGATCGAATTAAGCTAGTCTTAGAATTAATAATTTACCCTTAACCATTTATAATTAAGAAATATTAGAATCAAGCATTGGCAATTAACCCCAGCATTAGAATCTAGCATTAATAATTAATCCTTAACCATTTATAATTAAGAAATATTAGAATCTAGAAATCCCACTCTACCACAAACTTGCCTTTGGATTTTCTTTGTTCGAGCAGATTATGTGCTTCTTTTAGTTCGGTATGTTTAAACACCTTTCCTATCACAGGTTTTATATGGCCTTGGCTATGAAGCTCTAAGAGTTCTTGCATTCCGCGTTGCAATACTTCTGGTCTGTGTTGTGCAACTTTAAGCATGTTGGTCCCTATAATACCTCTTGATTTTCCCATTAGCATTAAGGGGAGAATTAGACCCATTTTGCGCAGCAGACCTAATGTACTCCACATTCCACCTTTCTGACCAGATCTTTCGGCAGCTCCGAACATGTGGAAATTTCCTCCAGAACCTAATAGCTTTAAGTCTTTTTTAAACGTAGAGCCAGCTATAGCGTTAAAGGTAACTTGAAGGCGTTCATTTCCGAGTTCTTTCTTCAGAGATGAATAGTAGTCTTCTTCCTTATAGTTAATAGCTTTTTTTACTCCTGATTTCTCCAGAGATTGAATCTTTTCTGCGCTGCCAGCTGTAGCGTAAATTTCTGCTCCTTTCCATTTGCAGAGTTGTACTAATGCTGTACCTACTCCTCCGGCAGCTGCATGTATAAGGACTTTGTCTTTAGGTAGGATGTTTTGCTGTTGCACCGCCATATACCAAGCTGTTAAGTACTGAGTTCCTAAAGCAGTGGCTGTGGCCGAATCTAACGATTCCGGAAGTGCTGCTACTCCCATAGCAGGAGTGCTAATGTATTCAGCGTATCCTCCAAACTTGCACATAAGTACTACTCGTTTGCCAAGGAGTGCAGGATCTACATTTGACCCAATTTCTTCTACTGTTCCACTAGCGTCATAGCCAGGAATGAAAGGATAAGCAGGGGCTTCTCTATAAAGTCCTTGGCGCATGATCACATCGGCAAAGTTCAATCCGAAGTGAGTGGTTTTCACCAAAACATCTCCATCTTTAACTTTTGGTTTTTCTACTTCCCTAAGTTCTATGGACTCTTCAGATGTTCCTTTTTTAGTAAGATAATATGCGCGCATATTGGCGAAGGTAAGCCGAAAAAACATTCACTCCTAGCGGATGAGTATTCTTTGAATAAGCTGGATTAATTGATGAAGTGGTTAGGCTTTGTTAGGCTGGAAGTGTATAAATGAAAGTATGAGACAAATTGTTGGGGTTGTAAATCAGACGCTTAGTAATAATGTTTGATTCCGTTGTCACGTTTATGATTTAAAAAGGATAATAGAAGTATAGCGCTTAAATTTTACCAATTCTTTAAATCAAATAAAATATTAGAAAATGAAAAATATAGTGAACATTAGTATATCAGTTTTATGCTTCAGCTTTCTGTTCTTTTTAGCATCATGTGAAGAAGAGAACTTAGATCAACAAGTAACCGTGCCGAATGGTCAAAATGGTGGAGGTGAAGAAAATTTCTGTGAAGAGTTAACAGGAGCCAATGACAACTATCCAAGTGGTTTTATTGGAGCCGAATGTTGGACAACGAATGATGAACAAGGAACAATAAGTGAAGATTGTGCATGTGTAGTTGGCACTGTAGATTTTGACTGTCCTGATCTTCAGTTAAATTTTGAAGATGATTGTCAAACTGGAGCGTTTGTTGGATATGTAAATTCCGATTGTGATTGTGTTGAGTATTCTAACCAATATGACTGTCCAGGGTTACAAGCCAATATTGGGGATGGTTGTACTAGCGCAGGGGGTAATTCTGGAGTAGTTAATTCCAACTGTGAATGTGAAGAGAATGTAATTGTAGAGGATTGTCCAGGACTAGGTAACATAGGAGATCCTTGTCAGGGAGGATGGGGAACTGTTTCTGCTGACTGTGATTGTGTTGAAAATCAATCTCAATTATGTCCTATTGATGGAAAGTGGCTTTTGGAAAATGCAGGAGGAGCTGAACTTCCACCGAATACTATGTATGAGTTTATAGATGGAATTAGGTATACATATTATTGCACGGACGGTGCATCTTGTGATTGGGCAGGTATGACTTTAGCTGATGCTATTCCCGGAACGAACGACTATACCTTTGTAGACAATGTGCTAACTGTAGATTTAAACTTCGGTAACGAATCAGTGAATGATGTTGAATTTTCATGTGAGTGTAATGTGATCGACTTACAATTTGTTGCTAGCAGTTGGACATGGTGGAGAATAGGTACTGATCCAGATGATTGTAACTAAAAAGCAGAATCAATTAGGACACTTATAAAAGATTAAATATTTAACTAGGGGGCATTAAAAAGGCCTCCTAGTTATAATAAATATGGAGGTAAAGAAAGAATGTATATTAGGATGCCTAAAAGGAGAACATAATGCTCAGAGAGAGCTTTATGACCTTTTAATTCCATATCTGAATGCTATATGCGGGAGATACCTAAAAGACACTTCTCATAGACAAGACATTCTCCAAGAAGCATTTATTCTAATTTTTAATAAGATAGAGCAATTTGATGATCAGAAAGGAGAGTTTCATTCATGGACAAGCAGAATTTTAATAAATCTCAGCATAAAACACAATAGAAGTAGCAAGGCACGTTTTTACTCTCAAATAGAGACTGAGAAGAATTCTCCTATAGTTAGTCCAGAAGTGTTAGACCAACTCAGTAATGAAGAACTAGTTCGGTTTTTAAGAACCATGCCTCCAAAGTATTATGAAGTATTTAACCTCTTTATTATAGATGGTTTTACACATGAAGAGATTGCAGAAATGCTACAGATTAAAGTGAGCCTAAGTAGAAAAAGATTAGCTAGAGCACGAGTTTGGCTTCAGGAAAAGCCTAAAAGTTTAAACGCAATCTTAGGAGATTATAGATTTTCAATCAGTTAACAAATGGACAAGTTAGAACAAGAAATAAAAAATAGGCTCGTACAGGATTCATCCATGACTGGAATAGAAAGTGAAAGTCTGTGGAGTGCCATTTCTCAAACTCCCCTTCCAGCTGAAGGAAATAAAAACAGAAAACGATTTTTGTTCTTATGGTGCTTCGGAGTGATTTTAGTAGGTAGTGTACTTTGGTCCTGTCTCTTATACACATCTGACGCTGCCGACGAATAGAGAGG
>CAJXOV010000012.1 GCA_913057815.1 uncultured Flavobacteriales bacterium | reverse complement strand
ACTTAAATCATCGCTTTTTGCGTCTTTTATAGTATGAAAGAAAATCGAAAGATCTTTTCGTTCTCTGATATTCCACCATCGAACTGTGCTGTTGATTTTTGGATGCTTTTCTATAGTCATCGATAAGGCTTTGATGACCAAACTATAAAGATTCACGTCCTGAGTTTTACAATAGAGTAACGCCATATCCATTTCTAAATCATCTAAACAATAAGTAGAAGAATCACCAGTAGGCCGCCATGAAGCCATGGATACTTTTCGCCAAGGCGTAGGCTTTTTTTTTGGTTTGTAATTGATGTTTCTCACGAATTTTTAATTTGTTTAATCAATGAATCAAAAATATTATCAATCACCAAGATAGTCCAATACCTATAGAAATCATGGCATCAGGAGCGTCTTGAGCTCCGAAAAGCGTGTTTTCAAACTGTGAGTCTATTTCTAGAATTCCTTGTATACCTATTTGGGCAATTAGATCTAAGTCAGAATTTTTATTTAAACTGAACACGGTTCCTCCATATTCAACTCCAGCAGTTTTAATTAAGCCAAACCCACCATCTTTATAACTGGCATTAAAAAATGGAGCTTTCTTTTCATCTCTTAGGTGAAGCTTTGTACCTACAGTAAACCCTCTAAATCCAGCTCCAAAATGAAAACCTATCACATCTGTAGCCCTTATTTCATAATCGAAACCTATTAAATTCCACCCTCCAATTTGGTAGCCTAAAGCAGTCACATTTCTATCTTCAATGCTGACTGGGCTTTTTTCTTCAGAAATTCCATAGTCGTATTCTTCTCTTGATTGACTTTCTTTTTTAGAAGAGTATTTGAAGGGTAAATCACTATACAGGCCCTTATCATAAAGAACCTTGCTCAATTCTTGCAAACACATTTCAAGTGCTAGAAAAATATTTTCGCCATGTTTATTAAGTGCATTTTGAGCTCTTCTGAAATTGACATTTTCATATGTAAAGACTATTTCTCCCTCGTGAAGGAATTGAATGTTGGAATTCAAAACATATTGCTCTGAGCCTTTAACATCCGTTTCGTGAATATAAAACTCATGAATAACCATTACTAATGGTGTGTAGTCTGATTCTGTTTTTAAAACTTGAGAAAAAAGGTTGTTTAACGTTTCAGGTAATGAAGAGCTAAGAGTTCCATCAGCTATTGTATTAAAAGCACCTTTTCTTACTATCCCTATTTTTGAAGTATCTATTCTTAAATCTTGAATCTGCTCAATTTGAAAATAACAATTTTCAATTTCCATAGGAACGGCAGGAATAGCAATATCATAATTCCTCTGAGCGAAGATCAAATTTGTAAACAGGATAAAAAAGGATAAAATCAGCCAACGGTTTAAATTCATTTTCACAGTTTGTTTTATCATTATTTATCCTAAGATTTGGATCAATAATAAAAAGTGGGTCTTTTCAGTTTTACCACAAATATATGAAGAGGATTAGGATGTGCTGAATAACAAAGCAATGAATGAAGTCAACTGACTAATTTCCAATTTTCCTTTTTCCAAAATCACTTTTCAATACTACTTGGCCATTACTAAAATCACAACCGAGAATTTCTCCTTCTACCAACGACCCTATCTTAGGGAACATATCAGAATTAGCTGGAGATTTAAATCCCATGTCTACTATTCTTATTAGACCTATGAATGACTCATGCTCTATATCTAGAAAAACACCAAAAGGCCAATGTTTTATAACGCGCCCCTCTAAAACTTTTCCTATGGGAAACTCTCTATTGATTTTAGTTTTTTCTTCTTCCGTAATTTCCAATGCCATTTGCCTGCTTTCCAAACGAAGATACACTCTTTTATATTGGCGGTTTTGACGGGATAACCTATTACCTTTGCAACGCGAAAAAAGACAGCGAATGAACATCAAAGGAGCAAACATTTTAGTGACTGGCGGAAGCTTAGGAATAGGGAAAGAAACGGCTAAACAGCTAGTGGATAAAGGAGCCAATGTGGTAATCACCGGCCGAAACAAAGAAACTTTAGAAGCTGCAGCTGCTGCCACGGGTGCTAAAGCGGTGGTTTTCGATATTTCAGACCTGGATTCTATAAAAGATAAAGCTGCTGAATGCATAGCAGCTCTGGGAGGAAAAGTAGATGTGCTGCTAAATAATGCAGGAATAGGAGATTTCCCGATTTTAGGTGATATTACTCCAGACAATTTTAACAAAGTGTTCAACACCAATGTTTTTGGATTGGCATTATTAACCCAAGAAGTAGTTAAACCAATGAAAGAAGCTCAGGCTGGAACCATCATAAATATCGGTTCTACAGCTGCGCAAAAAGGTTTTGGTAGAGGAACGGTTTATTCGGCTTCTAAATTCGCGGTGCGCTCCATGACCCAATGCTGGCAGGCTGAACTAAGAAAAGAAAACATCAGAGTATGTCTAGTAAACCCGAGCGAAGTAACCACTGCTTTCAATGTAGATTCTAGAGAAGAAAAAGCCGAAGAGGCCAACAAACTTTCTCCTGTAGAGATAGCTCACACCATCTGTTCTGTTATAGAAATGGATGATAGAGGATTTATTCCAGAAGTAACAGTGTGGGCTACTAATCCATTTTAAGATTTCATGAAAACATTCACTAAGACTAAGGTTCACGAAGGTATTAGAAAAGTACTCGAGGAAAAAGGCATTAAAAAAACTACTGAAGTTCAGGAGAAAACCATTCCTCTTTTGCTGACTCATGATGGAGATTTCGTGTGCAGGTCGGCTACTGGGACTGGAAAAACTTTTGCCTTCGGGATTCCCTTATTACAGAGAATAGAAGGTGATAAAAAACAGATTCAGGCGCTAATTATAGTTCCTACCAGAGAGCTCTGTGAGCAGATGGGAAAAGAGATGCAAGGTCTTTCTGTTTACATGGAGGATGTTCATGTGGCTGCCATTTATGGTGGAATTTCACTAAAATCTCAGACGAAGGATTTAACTGCAGATACTCAAGTACTGATAGCTACTCCAGGACGTTTGATGGATTTGATAGAGCGTAAATTGGTTGATTTATCAGCGTTGCAATACTGCATTTTAGACGAAGCTGACAAAATGCTTCTTACAGGATTTAAAGCTGATATAGATAAAATACTGACCAATGCAAAGACAGAATATGCCACTTGGCTTTTTTCTGCTACCATGCCAGAAGGTGTTCATGAAATAATAGAAACGAGGCTTACCAAGAATCTAAAACAAGTAGAAATAGGTGATGCCAATCAGACCAGCACAGGAATTTCTCACGAATACTTAGAGTTAATTCCAGAACAAAAGCTAAACGTACTTCTTCACTATTTAGAAAAATACAGCGGAACTAGGTCTATCGTTTTCTGTAGAACTAAGTCTGGTGTGCAAAAATTATTCAAGCAGCTTTCTGCTAATAAATTCAAGAGTGGAGCCATTCATGGAGATCTTCCTCAAGGGCTTAGGAATAAGATTATGGATCAGTTTAAAGCTGGAAGTATAGACATACTTTTAGCTACAGATGTAGCCTCTAGAGGAGTGGACGTAGATGATATTTCCCATGTAATTCAATATCACATTCCTGACACTAGAGATTCATACCTTCATAGAAGTGGAAGAACTTCTAGAGCAGGAAAAACAGGAACAGCTATCACTTTCGTTTTTGAGGAGGAGAAAAAGAAGCTACTTGAAATTCAGGAAGAGTTGAATTTCGAATTGACACAGATTCCTTTGCCAAGCGCACAAGACCAACTGATAAACAGAGCAGTTCTGTGGGCTAGAAAAGTGGCTAAAGAAAAGCCAGTTCCAGGAGAATTATTAGCTCAGAGCTATAGAGATGAATTCCGAGCGGAAATAGAACATCTTTCTACAGAAGAGTTAGCTGAGAAGCTGATGGCTGTCTATCTTAGGGATAATCAGGGGTAGAACTTAGTTTTTGTTTTTTTCAGAGCAGAAAAACTATTCAATCAGAAAAGAAAAATGCAACCCTAACCAAGGTTAGTTGTCTTTGGGTTATTACTCATAAACCCAATAGCTTGGATAATGTAACTATGATTTGTTTCATTCGTCAAGCATTAAGACAACCCTAATCTAGAATGAAAAAGCCTCTGATTTTTCTGTTATTGTTGGCATTGAGCCACTATGGCCACGCGCAAGATCTAACTCAAACTGTAAAAGGAACTATCCTAGATTCAGACTCTCAGACTCCACTGATAGGAGCTAACATCTACATCACCACTATAGAGCCCCAAGCTACAGCCACAGCTGATGTTAATGGTAAATTTTTCATCACAAATGTTCCAGTAGGAAGGCACAATTTCGAAATTACATTCATAGGATATGAGCCTGTTATGATGGCCAGTGTTCTGGTGACATCAGGTAAAGAATTAGTTCTGAATCTGCAGATGACTGAGTCTACTCTGAACCTTCAGGAAGCAGTAGTATCAGGAGAAGATAAAACCAAGCCGCTGAATGAAATGGCCACAGTGAGCTCTAGAAGTTTTTCTGTAGAAGAGTCCAGCCGATATGCAGCTAGTCTTTCAGACCCTGCCCGTATGGCTTTAAATTATGCCGGAGTTTCCGTAGGTTCTACAGATGATTTATTTAATGAAATAGTTATTAGAGGAAACTCACCTAGTGGAGTGATGTGGAAACTAGAAGGAATACAGATTCCTAATCCAAACCACTTCGGAGCTATGGGGAATTCAGGCGGGGGAATAAGCATGCTAAGCAGCACCACACTTACTAACTCTGATTTTTATACTGGAGCATTCCCTACCGAATATGGAAATGCATTATCTGGAGTTTTCGATTTAAAAATGAGAACTGGAAACACTGAGAAAAGAGAGCATTCATTTCAGTTTGGGTTACTGGGAATAGAACTCGCAACTGAAGGACCACTGGCCAAAAATGGAGGTTCATATTTGGTGAATTACAGATATTCGACCTTAGCCATGATAGAGAAGTTAGGCATCAGCCCTACTGGTGATGTACTTCCTGCTTATCAGGATTTATCCTTTAAGATTAGTTCGCCTACCACAAAACTTGGGACATTTTCATTATTTGGTTTGGGAGGAATTAATGAGGCCATAGAAGCCCCAGATGCAGATTCTACTCTGTGGGAGTTTCCTGAGGATGATGCTTACGGTTTCTTAGAAAAACAACAAGTAGGAACTGTAGGAATAGGACATAATAAACTGTTTAACAATAATAATTACTTGAAAACAGTAGTAATGGGTTCTTACGAAACCCTAGCAGAATCAGACTATCACTTGGATCCTTTTCTGGATTATAAAGAAATTCCGGAAGATATAGAGAACACTGAAAGCGGAACATTTAGAGTAAGCTCTACTTATACTCAAAAACTAAATGCCAAAACCACTTTGAGAGCAGGTGGAATAGCTAGCTTAATGAATTTCAAATACCAATGGGACCAATACGATTCTTTAGGAATTTCTTACGAAAGTTATTTTAAGAACAAAAGTCAATCCGGTCTCATTCAAGGATTCGCTCATGTAAAACATAGAATTACGGATGTGTTGACCCTAAATGCAGGAGTTCATTATTCTCAGATGACACTGAATAATAAAAACTCTATAGAACCCAGAGCCGCGTTGCAATGGAAATTGCATCCTAAACAAACCATAGCCGTTTCCGCTGGATTACATAGCAAAATGGAACACTTGGCTACATATACTTTTGAAGGGAGTTATGGAGATTTTGAAATCAACCAAAAGAACAACCTAGGCCTTTCCAAAGCTTTTCACGCAGTGTTAGGATATGACTACGTGTTCAGCCCAAAACTGAGATTAAAATCAGAAATCTATTACCAATACCTATATGATATTCCTATCCAGGATGCTCCAGACAGTAGAGAATCATTAATAAACGCTACTGACATTTGGGATATAATCGGAATAGATAAAGCTGTGGCAGATGGAACAGGAACTAACGTAGGAATAGATTTAACGTTAGAGAAATTCTTCTCAGAACAATATTATTTTATGGTTACCAGCTCACTTTACGATTCTAAATTTACACCTAAAGATGGAAAAATTTACAACACCCGTTTTAACGGAAACTACCAGTTAAACCTCATAGGAGGAAAGGAGTTTTCTGTAGGGAAGAGTGGTAAAAATATCTTTGGAATAAATGCCAAGTACGCTCTTTCAGGCGGAAACCGTGTAACTCCTATAGATATAGAAGCATCTATGGCAGAAGAAAGAACAATGTTTAAAACCGACCAACTTTACGAAGGATGGGCGGGAACATATATGAGAGTAGATATTGGATTCAGCTATAAAATCATGGCTCCTAATAAAACACACAGCCTTTCATTAAATATTCAAAATGTGGGAAACAGAGAAAATCCCCAATATCAATTCTTCAATGTGAACACTTCAGAAATAGGAGTGTCTACTCAAACAGGACTTTTTCCTACATTTAACTACAGAATAGAATTTTAATTTTTGTAGTTAAATAACCATGGAAAAAAGGACAAAAGAGAACCCTTGGAAACTCAAAACACCGCCACTATCATCGGAATATGAAATGTATATTGGTGAAAAAGATGGAGAAGAGATTATAGTTTGTACCGTTGGAAAAACCGTGCTTCATTATAATTACCGTGCTATTGAAGACCTTCATATGATGCTGAAAAAACATGGAGACTGGATGCTTCTGGGCAGTAAAGACGAGAAAGTAGTTACCAAAGAAGGAACAGTTGAACACTGGGGAAGGTCTGAAGATAATCCCGTAGGAGGATTTTATGGCTTGAAGAAAGGATTAAAGGGAAGGTTTGGGATGTACATGCCTCCATTGATGGAGGCATTAGGTTTAGCTGAAGTGGAGCATAATGCAAGGAACAACAGAATGAGAGCTATTTAAAATCAATGAGTTCATTATTAAAATCCGTTTTTACGGCAGCTTATCCCGTCTTTTGTCTAGTAGTATTTTCATACATGCTTTCAGATCTGCTGGGTTCTGAATTTTCATGGAATCATCTTGGAATTGTCATTAGTAGTGGGGCGGGAATGCTCTATTTTGTGTTGCTCTTTTTGTTAAACAAAACCAGTACAGATAAGTTTATTCAGCTCTATTCTTGGCCAATAATACTAGGAACTGCTCTTGCTATAACTGCTTTGTTTATAGAAGAATTTGAGTTGATTCATCTCATTTTTACTTTGTGTGTAGCTCTAGGTTGGTTAGCTTATCTCTTTTGGTCATCTGCATTTTATGATAGGGATGAAAACAAGATTCTTCAAATAGGAAATGAACTTCCTAATCTAATATTTGAATCTGAAAAAAAAGAAAAAGTTTCTAGCTCCAGTTTTCATGGGAAATTCGCGATTTACATTTTTTATAGAGGGAATTGGTGTCCGTTTTGCACCGCACAAGTGGAAGAAGTGATAAAGGAGCAAAAAGAACTCGAAAAAAGAGGAGTAAGCACAATTTTCGTGAGTCCTCAACCGCATAAGTACACTTCTAAATTAGGAAGAAACAGAGGAGGAGATTTTCACTTTTTGGTAGATGTAAAGAACAAAGTTTCGAGACAATTGGAGATTTTCTGTAAGAACGGATTACCGGCCAGTTTTCAGGTGTTTGGATTTGATTCTGATACTGTATTACCTACAGTAATAATAACTAATGCCATAGGAAAGATCATTTATACAGATCAGACGGAGAATTATAGAATTAGACCGGAACCGGCTGATTTTGTTAAAGTAATCGACAAGTATAACTCTGAAAAATAATGGCCTTATCTGCTAGAGAAATAGCATCTTCAGATATAGCTCACATAGCGTCATACTGGCTTTCGGCTAGTGATGAATATTTATTAGGAATGGGAGCTGATCCTTCGAAGATGCCTACTTCAACAGAGTGGAATGATATGCTGGCCAATCAAATAGCCACATCGTATAAAGAAAAAAACTCTTTTGGTACGGTTTGGTTGGATGGAGAAGAACCATTCGGGCACTGTAATATAAATCAAATAGAATTTGGAAATCAAGCTTCCATGCATCTTCATATTTGGGATTCGGGAAATAGGAAGAAAGGAAACGGACAAGAGTTAGTGGTAGAGTCCTTAAAACTATTTTTTTCAAATTTCAATTTGAAAAAAGTAATCTGTGAACCTTATTCACAAAACATAGCACCACACAAAACGTTAGAGAAGTTAGGTTTTACTTTTATAAGAGAGTACACTACGATTCCTGGAAGCATCAATTTCGAGCAATCTGTAAAAAGGTGGGAAATGACTCTCGAAAAATTTAAAGAAATCTCCAAATGGAACCAAGAGTAACAATAATCGGTCTTGGAGTTAAAGACCTAAAGTCAGCTACCGAATTCTATTCAGAAACCCTAGGCTGGAAAACCACTGAAGCTTCTAATGAGAATATCACGTTTATTCAGCTGAACGGTATTCTGTTATCACTTTACACCAGAGAAAAGCTCGCAGAAGATGCTGGAGTTTCTCATGAAGGAAGCGGTTTTAGGGGATTTACTTTGGCTTACAATTGTAGAACTAAAGAAGAGGTAAATGAAGTGTTTGCAACGCTTAAAAAGAAAAAAGTTACCATAGTGAAAGAACCAGAAGAAGTGTTTTGGGGAGGGTATAGCGGGTATTTCTCTGATCCAGATGATAACTTATGGGAAGTAGCGTACAACCCTTATTTGGAATTAGACAATAAAGGGAATACATTGCCGTAGATGACGGAACTACAACAATACATAGGCGCTTATTTCGATTTCGATAAACTGGCCGCTGAAAAAGTATCAGAAAAGTTCAATACCGTCTATCTGAAAAAAGGAGATTATCTTTGTCAAACAGATTCTCACTGTACTAAGATGGGTTTTGTTCAGTCTGGAGCCCTTAGAATGTATGTGAATGAGGACAATTCTGAAGTAACCCAATGGATTTCTACGAAAGGAGAATTTGCCACTGAATTATCTAGTTTTATGTTTTACACACCTGCTAGGTGGAATATTCAGGCCATATCTGATTGTGAAATTCATATTATTTCCAGAGACAGTTATAATAGAATTGGAGATGATGTGAAAGAATGGCCAGAGTTAGAAAGGCTTTTTTTAGCCAAGTGTTTTGTTACTTTAGAAAATAGAGTGTATTCCTTTTTATCTAAATCAGCAGAGGAAAGGTACCAAGAATTATTCGATTCTAAAAAGGAATTATTTAATGAAATTCCACTTCAATACTTGGCTTCTATGCTGGGTATGTCTCCTGAAACAATGAGTAGAATTTGGAAGAAAACCATTTCTTGACTTAAGTCAAGTGTAGACCTGAAGCGTGTTATGAACTTTGTGAAAACAAATAAAATTCATAAATCATGTTATTCAGATTAGAAACACAAATCATCATTTCAAGTTCAGCTCCTAAGGTTTGGGAAATACTTATGGACTTTGAGGGTTATCCCAGTTGGAACCCTTTCATTAAGCATATTTCAGGCGTTGCAACGCGAGGAAATACAATAAACATAGAACTTGGAGGCATGAAATTCAAACCAGAGGTTCAAGAACTAAAACAGAATCAAAAATTTAGTTGGTTAGGAAAACTCTTTTTAAAAGGATTATTTGACGGTAATCACGAATTCATCATAGAAGTGATTGACGGTAAAACGGTGGTTTTTCATCAAAATGAGTCATTTTCGGGTATTTTAGTTCCGTTTTTGAAGAATAAACTGAAAAAAGAGACCAAAACCGGATTTCAAGAAATGAACCAAGCCTTAAAAGAAAGATGTGAGAAATGAGTAATTTGGACTGTGTAAATTGCAGATATGAAAACAGGACTTTTTATTTCAGTGTTAGCCATTATTTTGGGATGCGCACAAAACGAATCTACGGAATGTGAGGCGGATTATTCTGAGTTTGAAACCGCAGAAACTCAAAAAACGGAACCATTCAAAAAAGTGACGTTAAGTGCTACTGATGGATTAACAGTTACAGCTGACATTTATGATACTGGAAATGCAGAAGCTCCATGGATCATTCTGTGTCACCAAGCTGGGTTTAGCAGAGGTGAATACAGAGAAATAGCTCCTCAGCTAAATGCACTTGGCTACAACTGCATAGCCACAGATCAGCGTTCGGGAAATGAGGTTAACGGAATAAAAAACGAGACCAATGCAGCTGCTAAAAAAGCGAAGCTTCCAACTGCATATTCAGATGCTATTCCTGATGTAGAAGCTGCTTTAAAGTATGTAAATGTAGAGATGAAAGCCAGTAAAGTTATTCTATGGGGAAGTTCTTATTCTGCAGCATTAACATTCGTGATGGCTGCTAAACACCCAGAACAAATAGACGCTATAGTGGCTTTTTCTCCTGGAGAATATTTTAAGGTAGATGGAAAAGGAATAGCAGAGTTTTCGGCTAATGTAACTTGTCCTGTATTTATTTCTTCTGCTAAAAGTGAGCACAGCTCATGGAAAGGGATTTTCGAAAAGGTGACCACGCCTAAATCCTCTCATTTACCTGAGGTAAAAGGAATCCATGGTTCTAGAGGATTATGGGAAAGTACAGAGGGAAATGAAGCGGTTTGGGAGGCTTTGAAATCTTATTTGAAAACACTCTAATGGCCACTAGTTTTAAATACAAATCCACCGGAGGAAAAGATAGGCCTCCGGATTTTTCTTGGGGAGGACTCATTACTTTTTTGGTAGTCTTCTTAATTGTAGTGGTGATGATTGTTTATGAAACTTATTTTAAATAGTATCTTGTCAGCATGAAAATTGCCAAGTTTTGGTTTTGCCTTTTACTTCTCATTCCATTTTACTACAGCGCTGTAAGTCAGGAATACGATAGCCCATCATCTGAAATAGAACTGGAAGTATTGGCTCAGGTAAACCTATTGAGAGACAGCTTGAAACTTTCTCCGTTAATTCTAGATGAAGTTTTAAAAGATGCCGCTAAAGACCAAGCTTTTTTCATAGCTAGGAAACAAATTCTAACACATTATCAAGAAACTTTTACTAAAGAAACTCCAGCTGAACGCATAAAGCATTACGGAGGAAACAGAACCTATTCTGGAGAAAATATAGCTAAAGTAAGTGTCGTTAAAGATTCATTGGGTCATATAGATAGAATGGCCATAGCTAGAGATTTATTTAATGGCTGGTATAAATCTCCTCCACATTATAAAAACATGATTCACCCAAGTTTCACACGAATGAGCTTGGATTACACTTTATCTGAAAAGGACAAATTAATCTATGCTGCGCAAGTTTTTTCTTCTGAAGAAATTGTGCTTCCTACCTTTTTTAATAATGAAAACAGAGCATGGGGAGTAAGGCCTTCAGAAGTCACATGTAAGGACGATCCTTTGTTGTATGAAACCATGTTTTTCGCTAATAGTGTAGTCGTAAATGGAAACGATATTTATATGTATTTCCACGACATGAAGTTTTTTTATGGAGTGTTCAATTCTCAAAATGATGGAATAGCAGTAGATATAATCCTCAGAGAGCAGCTCCCATGCGATAAAGAAAATCAATTCCATATTTCAGAGATTCATGATGGAGAAATGCAGCAGCCAATATATCTAATGGATATGCTAAGAAAGAATGAATCAGGAAACGAGAATAAGGTATATATTAAGGTTGGAGAATTACCCGATTATCTTCATGGGAAGCAGTGGCAGCCTAACATTATCGTCATTAACGATAATAAATTGTGCGATTACTCGTACCCTGTAGAAGTCCCTAGTGCTATTTTTCCTCTTTTACCTCTAGCTCCTTATTATGAAGAACCCGATTCCACCGAGATAATAGCAGCGAATTACTCGTTTCAAATGAACGATACCCTTAAAGCAGAGTTATGGTATGAAAATCGAGAAAAATTTTACAGTAATGACCTTAGAGGTGAAATAGGACTCTTATTGGATTTAGAAGCCTTTATTGAAAAGGTTGAAGTAGACTGTTTTAGTTCTGTGAATGGCTCTTTGTGGTATAACCTAGAATTATTAGAAAGAAGAGAAGATAATGCCCGTGAAATAATGAATTATTTGAATTTTTATAATGATCAAGTGACATTTAATTCAAGGGAAAATTGGGGGTTGATGGATTTTCAGATAGAGAATCACAGTATATCTGCTTTGCAAAACAAAAACTAAAAACAGATTAAGTCCTACTTAAAAAGAAACAAATCTCCACTACTAGATTCTTTATTATTTGAGCAAAGAAAGACCAAGATCACAGCCTATGTAGACACAACTATAACAGTAGATAGTTATAAGCGATTTTTGCTAGGAAAAGAGCATGGCTTAGAAATTCCTTTAGACTCTGTAAATTGGAATGAGATTCTAAAAAATGAATATATCATTGATGAAAATCTCATCGAAGAAGCACTGATTGATTCTCTATTGAATAATGATAATTTGAAAACCAATCTTCTAGGGGCTGCTTCTATAAAGCAAGTTCATCAAGGATTAGATTCTGTCTTGGTAGAGGAGTTTATAGAAAGGATTGATGAATCAAATTCTAGACAGATCTTTAATTATGCTCATTTTTTAACCAAGTATTGGTTTACGAAATATGCATATGGGTATAAGTTAGAAACTGCAGCTAGGTCTATAGACCCCGAAGAACTAAGAAGCTTAATAGAGGGTCTAGATTTATCAATTATAGACACCACAGATTTTGTCCGGTTGGAAGTTAACACTCTCTTAGCAGGAATACATTATTACGTAGCTCATAATAACTGGACCCATGTGAACTCCTATTTCGATAGAATATCAGAATTAGTGAAGCTAGAAGGGTTTACCGCTCAGGAGGCCACTGAGCTAGCTCTGTTTTGTAATCATTTTCACAAGTTTAAAATAGCTGTTGATATTCTTAGACCATTTCATGATGAGGTTTTATTACCTGAAGATGGATATTTCGTGCTGGCTAAGACTTCTTCTCTCACAAGGAGAACTCTTGAAGATGAAGAATATTGGGCTTTTATGAATTCGGCTAAGAGAGCTAATAAACCCAGATATTGTGAGTGGTTAGACACCTCTTTTCAAATTCTAAGAGATGAGTTTATAAAACGAGATTTTTGTAAGACTTGTAAGTAGAAAAACTCATGAAAAACTACTACCGCATCTTAAAAATAGATGTAAAGGCCAAGCTAAAAGAAATAAAAAAAGCATACCGAAATTTATCATTTCAGTTACATCCTGATGTGAATTCATCTGAGTCTGCTTCAGATGAATTTAGCGAAGTATCAGAAGCATATTATGTTTTGAAAGATGCGGTGAGAAGAAGGAAATATGATTTTTTACTAGCTAAAAGTGTTTCCGATAGAAAAGCTCCTAATTGGGAACAAAAAGTAAATAGGGCTGCGGATATGGGCAGAAAAAGAGGATATGAGTATGCAGAAAAACCGATAGAAAAACTGAAAAAAAAATATTCTTTTGAATGGGATTTTTGGGGAGTCTTGTTAGAGTTTGTTGTAAATTTATTATTTGCATGAAACAAAACTTCAGTACAAAGCACGACTCGTTTTTTCCAAGACAAACTAAGATTATAGCCTGTCTCTTATACACATCTCCGAG
>CAJXOV010000011.1 GCA_913057815.1 uncultured Flavobacteriales bacterium | reverse complement strand
GATGTAGAGAGGTCTCGTGGGCTCGGAGATGTGTATAAGAGACAGGAATTAGATAATATAGAAGAGGAAGGATATAGAGTAGAACATTCTGCCAATGAAATTACAATTACGTTAAGTTCTAAAAGACCGAACATAATCTTAAGGTTCATATTGGGATTTTTTATTCTAATATCTAGTTTGATGGCCCTGTTGATGTTGATCGGTAGTGTGACTTCTGGGGATTTTAAGATTTTTCATTTGGTTTTCATAGGACTATTAGCGGGTAGTGCATATTATTTAACGCGATTACTAGCGTGGAATCTATACGGTAAAGAAATAATTACCATAGCTAAAGAAACATTGACATATGTGGCGCATTATAAATGGTTCAAGGATTCAAAGACAACATTTAGCAGAGAAGTGATAGAAGTAAACTTATTAGACAGACCAGTAAATATTGAAGGAAATTACAAATTGGCATTTTTAGAGAAAGATAAGTCAGTACATCTCGTTACTGAAAAACAGGAGGAGACTATGAAGAGAATAAAAGAGATGATTCTAAAATTTAAAGATGAACAATTCTTAAAATGAAATTGTTTTCCAAAAGCCACTAATAGTTTTTTTGAGTGGCTTTTTTATCTATACCTTCCCACCCACAATGAAAAGCACTCTCTCCTCAAATAGACTCACGCTTACTTTAGCCAGCCTAGAAGACCTTCCATTCATTCATGAACTACAGTCTTATCCTGAATCTGCAGAGTTTAATACACTGCCAGAACCTAAGAACATAGAAGTTACTAGAAAAACAGTGAGCGAATGGGAAGAGCATCATGCCAAAGAATCCATAGAGCGGTTCCATTTTAAAATTTCAGAAGGAGAAACTCCAGTTGGTTTAATAGGAATAAACTTAGGAGCTAAAAGATATAGAAGAGGTGAAGTGTGGTACACCGTCCATCCACAAAATTGGGGGAAAGGAATAGCTACAGAAGCTCTAAGCTTGGTCTTAGAATTTGGATTCGACCAGTTAATATTACACCGTATTCAAGCGGGATGTGCTGTGGGCAATTTGGGTTCTATTAAAGTGTTAGAAAAAGTAGGAATGATAAGAGAGGGAAGAGGAAGGCAAATCTTACCGCTGCCTTCAGGATGGTCTGATAATTTTGAATACTCGATACTTGAGTCGGATTCCCGAATTAAGAAATAAACTAGGATTTCTAGTTTTCAATTCTTTTTAAATCGTCTTTTAGCGAAACATACCGAGTCAAAATTTCGTTTATTATAAAAACTATTATTACATGACTCGAAAAACGCCTCTCCTTGTAGAAAAAGAAAATATATCATCATTAACCTTTCCTTCAGAGCCACTTCCTTTGGAAAGACAACAACAAATAAATTTATCATTTATGCTAGAAACTGCAGTAAAACTGGGGAATAGCTATAAAGAAAAAATTTCTATTGTGTTTAGAGATAATGAAGGATTGAAAATGGTAGAAACTACAGTCTGGCAAGCTACTAAGAAGCATATCGTGTTAAAAGGAGGAGTAATCATTCCGTTTAACAGAGTAGAATCAGTCCAACTTCAGTAAGAAGGAAATAAAAAAATATTCAAACCACTTGAGAAACCCTTAAGTGGTTTTTTTATGAGATTTATTCTCAGTTTATTCGCTATACAAGCTCTTCAATAGCACACAGCTCCTTTACTTTGTCTACCGCGTAATCCACGCATTCTATAGAGGTGAATCTAGAGAAAGAGAATCTTAAACTAGCTCTTCCTTCTCTTATGGCATGTATAGATTCTAATACATGAGATCCTTTAGCTGCACCAGAGGAGCATGCGCTTCCGCCTGAACAAGCCACACCTTCTAAATCCAATAAGAACAACATCATACCTGCATTTT
Organism: uncultured Flavobacteriales bacterium; assembly: GCA_913057815.1. GTDB lineage: Bacteria > Bacteroidota > Bacteroidia > Flavobacteriales_D > Sanyastnellaceae > ASP10-05a. Next base: position 11,846 of record CAJXOV010000011.1, on the reverse strand, counting down.
CACATGGAGGAAATGTAACGTTTAACACAGTATACAAGCTGTCTTTACTTACGCAATCACCGTTAAATTCAGTTCCGGGAATTTCATTTATACATCTCGATATCATGTGCTGCTTTAAAGCACTCACCTGATTTTGATGCTCTGTTATATCTCTATTGGCTATTTCTAACGCCTTAGCTAATCCTATTATCCCATAAAGGTTTTCGGTTCCACCTCTCAATTGCCGCTCTTGTCCACCACCTACTATAAGCGGTTTAATTTTTAAATTCTTATTGATATATAAGAATCCAATTCCTTTGGGGCCATGAAGTTTGTGCGCAGCACATGTAATGAAATCTATGGGTAGTGACTTCATGTCAAACTGGTAATGCCCCATCGTTTGAACAGTGTCTGAGTGAAATAAAGCACCATTGGCTTTGCAAAGCGCATTCACTTCTTCAAGAGGTAAAATATTAGCTATTTCATTATTTCCGTGCATTAGGCTAACCAATGCCTTTCCTTCTCCATTAGTTAAGAGTTCCTCTAGATGTGCCAAGTCTACATGGCCATTTTCTAAAAGATCAACATGAACTACTTTAGCTAATCCGAGGTCGCTCATGTTAGCCGCAGTCTTAATAACTGCACTGTGCTCTATGTGGGTGGTAATTATTCTTTTACAACCTAAGTCCTTTACAGCAGAGCATATAGCTAAGTTGTCAGCCTCAGTTCCACCAGAAGTAAAACATATTTCTGAAGGAGAACAGTTTAGCAGCCCTGCTATTTTTCTTCTAGCCTGTTCTATGGCTGTTTTAGTCTTTCTTCCGAAAGAATGGCTTGAACTCGGGTTACCAAAATGAGTCTCCATGTACGGAATCATTGCTTGAACTACCTCAGGATCCATTGGAGTAGTAGCTGCATTATCTAAATAAACCGGCTTCATGTGCATCACTATTAATCTTCTATTATTAACTAAACTTAGGCTATTTCGTCCATTAATTTTTTAGCTAAAGTTTCTGCAGCTGCAGGTGATTTTCCTTCTGCATAAACTCTAACTATAGGCTCAGTGTTTGATTTTCTCAAATGAACCCATCCCTCTTCGAAATCTATTTTTACACCGTCTACTGTAGTTAAACGTTCGGCAGCATACTTTTTTTGAATCTCAGAAAGAGTCTTATCTACGTCTAACTCAGGAGATAAATTCACTTTAGATTTTATCATTGAGTACTGCGGATAAGAATCTCGAAGTTCGGTCATTTTTAGCTTTTTCTCGGCATAAAGTGAAAGGAATAATGCTACTCCTACTAGAGAGTCTCTACCATAATGAAGCTCAGGATAAATGATGCCTCCATTTCCTTCACCGCCAATAACCGCGTTAGTTTTTTTCATAGCATCTACTACATTTACTTCACCCACAGCAGAAGCTGTATAAGTTTGACCATGCTTGTTAGTCACATCTGCCAATGCTCTAGTGCTTGAAAGATTGCTTACAGTATTTCCTGGTTTTTTACTTAAAACATAGTCAGCCACTGATACTAGAGTGTACTCTTCTCCGAACATGCTGCCATCTTCACATACCATAGCCAAACGATCTACATCTGGATCTACCACTACGCCCATGTCACATCCTTTTTCCTGAACTACCTTAGAGATTTCTGTAAGATGCTCTTTTAAAGGCTCAGGGTTGTGTGGGAAATCTCCATTTGGAGTGCAGTAAAGTTTTTCTATTTGTTGAACTCCTAACGCTTCTAGCATAGCAGGAATAGAAATTCCTCCTGTAGAGTTAACAGCATCCACTGCCACTTTTAAATTAGCAGCTTTGATAGCTTCGATATTTAGAATATCTAATTTTAAAATCTCTTCTATGTGCTTTTGAATGTAAGAGTCGTCTTTTTTATAAGTCCCTAAGTCATACACTTCAGCATAAGTGGCATTTCCTGATTCTCCATTAGCCAATACTTCTGCTCCATCAGCGGCAGAAATGAATTCCCCTTTTTCATTGAGTAATTTAAGTGCATTCCACTGAGCTGGATTATGACTAGCGGTAAGTATGATGCCTGCGTCTGCATCTTCCATAGGCACAGCTACTTCAACAGTGGGTGTAGTACTTAAGCCTAAATCAACAATATCAGCTCCCATGCCCATCAAAGTTCCACACACTAGTTGATTTACCATTTCCCCACTAATTCTAGCGTCTCTTCCTACGATCACTTTAATTTTGGTTTTACCGGACCTGTTTTGAATAAATGTTACAAAAGCGGATGTGAATTTTACTATGTCTTCTGGAGTCAAGTTTTCATCTCTTTTCCCTCCGATAGTTCCTCGAATTCCAGATATGGATTTAATTAAAGTCAATGGTCTGTATTTTTTAGCATTGCTACGCTAGTTAATAATCTAGTTTACCTCACAAAATTAATTGGATATGGGCCTTTTTTATATGGATGATTAAAGTGTTATGAAGAGTTACTGTTGAAGTATTAACAGTTAATCCTATGAAATGTTAAAAACAACAGTGCTATTACGCTATAGTCGGAAAAATCATCGTTATATTTGAGACAGTCGGTAAGTATGACACTTTGTCTGTGATGAAAGGAATGGCATATGTGTTGGTTATGGACTAAGACGTAAAACAAGGAACGAATGTGGATGGATGAAGAAGATGCTCATTTAGAAGAGCAAAACTCAAAGGGGTTAGTGAAAAAGTTTAACTCCATGTTGAATAATGCTTCTAACGTATATTTTGATGTAGATCAGTTAGAGGTAATTATAGATCATTATTTAGAGAGAGCTAAGCCTTCTGAGGCTCTTAAAGCTGTGAATCATGGATTATCTATTTTTCGTGAAAACCAGTTTCTTAAGCTGAGGAAAGGACAGATTTTAGTGAGTTTAGGTGAGTTTGAAAAAGGAAAAGGTATGTTAATAGAACTACTGAATTCAGACCCTCTTAACCAAGAAATTCTTTTCGGATTAGGTATGGCTCATGCTCAAGAAAAAGAGCCGAAGAGAGCCATTAGTTATTTTAAGAAGGCTTATGATGTGGCTGATAATGAGCTTAAAGCTGAGGTTTTAGTAGAAGTAGCGTTGCAATACCAAATAATAGGAGAGCCTGCTAAAGCACTGGTGTGCTATGAGACATCTCTAGAATTGGGGATAGATTTGGACTTGGTGCTGCGTGAAGTTAGCTCATGTGTGAAAAGAAATGATCTTCTAGTCGAAGGAGAGCAAATCCTTCAGAAATATTTAGATACAAATCCTTATAATGCCAAAGTGTGGTTTTATTTAGGAATGATGCAGTTTGATTTTAGCCTGCTAGATCAGGCTATTATTAGCTATGATTATGCTATCGCTATAAAAGAGGATTATGGTATAGCATATTATAAAAAAGCCGAAGTGCTCATCAAACAAGAGAAGTATAAACTGGCTCTTGAATCTCTATTTGAAGAAATCAAGCACAGGCCACCCATGGCTTTAAATTACTGCATCATAGCAGACTGTTTTGAAAACCTTAATGAGTATAAGCAAGCTGAAGAGTATTATTTAAAAGCGTTAGAGGTAGATGAGTATTTTTCTGAAGCATACATAGGACTGGGGTTTTTAAAAGAAATCCAGTTTGACTATTTGTCAGCTATTCCATTTTATGAGAAAGCTGTAGAAATGGATTCTGAGAATTATAATGCTCACTTAATGCTAGCTAGCGTGATGAGTGAGCTTGATAGATATGATCAAGCTAAGCTGGTTGTTAAGAACCTTATATCTATAGAAGAAGGGCTAGAAGAAGCTTGGATTGAATTGGCTTTTATCTATTACCAAGAGGATAATCTAGAAAGAGCCATCTCTACAATCGAAGAGGGAATTGAAACTGCTTACTCAAATGAGCAACTTTGGTTGAAAAAAGTAGTTTATTTGCACAAAATTGGAAAGCGTAAAGAAGCTATCGAATTAGCCCGTGAACTGTTGACTGAGGATAAAAGTGTGAAAGATACACTTTCTTCTGCTGATTCAGATTTACTGGAAGATCCGAACTTTGTAAATCTTCTTAACGAATTCTAACTAGATAATAAAAATGAAATTACACCTACCTCACATACCTGAAAGAACTACCAAGCCTCGTGAAAACGGAGTGAACATGATTATGGATAAAGCTTTGTCTACGAGAGAAGCTGAAGACATGGTCTCTGTAAGTGGTGACTACGTAGATTTAGTGAAATTAGGATTCGGGACATCTTATTTTTCTAATAATAATAAGGAAAAAGTTAAGCTTTATCAGGCCGCAGGAATGGATGTCTACCTAGGTGGAACATTATTCGAGGCATGCTATGTTAGAGGAAAGTTAGATGAGTATTTAAAGTTTATAGACGACTTAGGAATAAATACATTAGAAGTTTCTGATGGTTCTATCGTTCTTCCTCATGATGAAAAGTTAGAGCTGATATCGTCATTAGCTAAAAACTATAAAGTTCTTTCTGAAGTAGGTTCTAAAGAAGAAGGAATTTTAATAGCTCCAGCTAAATGGATCAGCATGATGCAGACTGAGTTGGAAGCAGGAAGTTGGAAAGTGATAGCTGAAGCTAGAGAAAGTGGAAACGTTGGTATTTACAGACCAAATGGATCTGCCCACACCATCCTGGTGAATAAGATTTTAGCTAAAGTAGATGGAGATAGAATTTTATGGGAAGCTCCTAAAAAACCTCAACAAGTTTGGTTTATCAAGCTTCTGGGACATAATGTAAACCTAGGAAATATAGCTCCTAATGATGTTATTCCTTTAGAAACACTAAGAGCTGGATTAAGAGGAGATACATTTTTCAGTTGGTTACCTGAAGATATTGTAAATTTAAGAGCCCCTAAATAGAAAGCTTATGAAAGAGATTTCACCAGAAGAATACCAGAAAAAAATAGCTCAGAAAGAAGAATTTCAATTGATTGATATTCGAGAAGAGTTTGAGGTAGAATACTGTGGAATTAATGGAGAGCACATTCCTATGGCTGAGATATTAGAAAACACAGCCAAGATTAGGACAGACGTACCGGTAATTTTTCATTGCCAAGCAGGAAACCGTTCTGAAGCTGTAATTTATATGCTAGAAAAGAAGCACGGCTATACGAATCTTTATAATTTAAAAGGAGGAGTAAAGGGTTATGCTACTGACATAGATGATTCATTAGACTGTTATTAATATGACTTTATCTGCCCGAATATCCTTATTCTTTAAAGGTGTAGCCATGGGCGGAGCTGATGTTGTTCCAGGAGTTTCAGGAGGAACTATTGCTTTTATAACAGGGATTTACGAAGAGCTTTTAGAGACCTTGTCTGGGTTGAATTTAGGATTACTAAAAACGCTGAGAAAAGAAGGTTTCAGTGCTGTTTGGTCAAAATTAAACGGAGGATTCTTACTTACTTTATTTGCGGGAATATTTACAAGCTTAATTTCATTAGCTATAGGAGTAGAGTATGTTTTAGAGCATCACCCTATTTTGCTTTGGTCATTCTTTTTCGGATTAATAGTAGCTTCCGTTTGGTTAATGGGTAAGCAAGTAGCTAAGTGGGATTTATCTACAATTCTCTCATTGATTATAGGAAGTGTAGTAGCTTATTTTATCACTACCATCACACCTACTAGCGGCAGTGAAACTTGGTGGTATATTCTTATTAGTGGTGCTGTAGCTATTACAGCTATGATATTGCCCGGTATTTCAGGGAGTTTTATTCTTTTACTAATGGGAATGTATTCTACTGTGCTAGGTGCTCTCAGCGATTCAGTGAAAAGTGCTACAGCTGGCGCATGGGCGGAATTAGCTGTTTCAGGTAAAATCATCATTTTGTTTATGGTTGGATGTTTAGCAGGCTTAATTCTTTTTTCTAAAGGACTTAATTGGCTTTATAAATCGTACAGAAATGTAACTATAGCAGTGCTTACTGGGTTTTTAATAGGAAGCTTAAACAAGATATATCCTTGGAAGAATGTTTTAGAAACTTATATAAAGCACCCTGGAACTGACAAAGAAGAAATAATTCCAATTGTTGTAGAAAATGTTTCTCCATATAAATTCTCTGAATTAGGTTTGGGAGATCATCTGCTAGGTCTTTCTATAGGTTGTGCACTTCTAGGCGTTTTGGTGATAGTCGTATTAGATAGATTTTCTCCGAAAGAGAAAGGGTAATTAGTAACAGTGGAGTGCTATAATTCATTTGGTTTAATCGAGCTGCTTCTATTGATTTCTAACGCACTTTTTCAAGTCTTTTTCTCAAGCTATTTGTACAAAACTGATCCTGATTTACACGAAAAACTTAAAGGATTATCAGATTTGTGGATGTTCAGGTCGATCTCACCTTGGAATTATTGGGTTTATTATCTATTCATTCAAAAAAAGAAAAGGGATCTGTGGTTTTGGATCTATTCTTTAATTTACCGAATACTGTTTATCCTGTTAATTGTAAATACTATAATTATGCTAACATTTTTTTTGTATGCGAGTACCCAGTTTAATTAAGAATTAGCCTCTGGCTGGATAGCCCACTCTTTCCCGATAATCTAACGTTATATAAACCTTTAGCTAATTCAGAAACATTTATAGTGGAATGTAAGTCTGTAGACTGGTAGATTATTTGGCCCAAATGATTAGAAATTTGAATATGGCTATAGCTGTCCTTGGAGTTTAGTTTCACATTAATTAGATCATTGGCAGGGTTTGGATATACAGAAAAGTCAGTTTCAGTATGTTCTTCCACGTTTACATCAAAAAATGCTCTAGGAAATACAATATTACTCCCTTGGTTTGGACCACTGGTAGTGTCAACTGTAGATCCTCTGCCTGCTATAATCATATCTCCTTCCGTATCAAATTCTGCAGCCCAAAACCCCCAATGATATTGAACCGTAGGTTGGTAGTATCCAGTGTTCCCACAATTGTCTATTTCTTCTCCAAGAGAGTTTATTCTCCAAATCGCGTTTTCAGCTCCACCGTCTCCACCAGCGCCTAAAACATAAATATCTCCATTTGAAGGATCAATGATAAGTTCGTGAGCAGCGTTTGAGATGCTGCTTATAATGGATTGTGCTATTCCTTCCTCTCCAAAACTGGCATCTAGAATTCCAGTTTCTGAATTAATTTTAAAGACGACATATTTGTGTGATCCACTGTCTCCTTGCGTAGCAGCTACGATTAAATTTTCTTCACTATCCAGTTCCGCATGAATTCCTGCATAGTTATACTGGATTCCGAAGTCTATGTACAAAGTTCCATTCGTGGCAAATGTAGAATCAAGAGACCCGTTTGGATTTAGCTTAATTATCATTGGTCTAGTGATAGAATTAAACGACTTACTAATAACTAGCATTGAACTGTCTTCTAGGAATAACCCTTTTCCATAATCTGTTTGCCAATATAATAGGGGTAATTCTACAGAGTGAATACCATCTTCCGAAAATAAGGTATCCAGATTTCCATTCTCATCTAACTGGGCTACTCCACATATGCCAGGATTACTTCCAATAAATAGAGCTCTCACACTTCCGTCTTCAAATTCTTTCATGCCTACTACAGCTCCTCTACCGTCAGTTGGTGATTCAGTTCCGAATGAAGAAGAACCTAATTCTCCCCATGATTCATCAGGACTTCCGTCATTATTTAATCGAGCTATGTAGGGTCTGAATGTGCTAAACGCATTGCTCGGAGCTTGATATCCGCCTAGTAATATTTTATTGTCCTGTTGGAGAGTGGCTGATATAGCCGTGTTTCTGCTGTCCCACGTGTGCTGAACTTTACCTTCATTCCCAAATGATAAATCTAAAGATTGAAGATTTTCATCTAGTCTAGCCACAGAAGCTTTGAAGTTGTTGTCAAGGCCATAATATGTAGTTCCTACAACCATTATTTTACCATCTTCTTGAACTAATAACTTAAAAGGAGTATCCTCACCAACGCTGTGATCTACAGATATTAATTCGTCATAATTACAGTATGATTGTCCGTAAGAAGTGTTATTGAGTAATAAAACACAACTGAGAGAAAAGAGAAATAGGTAAAGAGTTTTCATAGATTCGTTTTTTAATTTGTGGTGTCAAAATTAAATTTCGAATTGCTGTTAAACATCATGGAAAACATGGAGCTATAAAAATCATGGTTTTCATGGATGAATATGAAACATGAGATTTCTGTAATAGGAATTTTTAAGCTATTCCTTTTTGAACCGCCATTTTCACTAGTCCTGCAGTGTTTCTTGCTCCAAATTTATTCAGTAGATGAAGCCTATGGGTTTCCACAGTGGCTACTGATATAAAAAGTTTAGAAGCTATTTCTTTGGTAGTTAATTCTTCTAAGATTAAAGCTAGAACTTCTTTTTCTCTTCTAGTTAGTTTAGGGATAAACGCTTCTTTTTTTTGTCCAAATGAGGCCGAAACCAGTTTTTCTTGTACTTCTTTGGCTAGATATTGATCACCTTTCGTTACTACCTTCATGGCATTAATTAGCTCACTTTTAGATGTGTTTTTAAGAAGATAACCGGATGCGCCAGCTTTGATTATTCTGGTAATAAAGCTAACCTCGTTTAGCATTGTTAAGGCTATGATTTTTATGGTAGGGTATTTCTTTTTAATTATTCCACAAAGCTCTACACCATCTTTATCAGGCAAGTTTATATCTAAAAGTATAATTTCTGGAGTTTGACTTTCTAAGCATAATAGTGCTTCTTCAGCACACGTAGCTTGCCATGTCACCGAAAATTCAGCATTAGAATTGAGCATGCTCTTTACTCCATCTATTACCATTTGATGATCATCTACTATTAGAACTTCTACTGCTTTCATGCTTCTGTTTGTGCGGGTTCTAATTTACTGGAATTTGAATTGAAACACTAGTACCTTGGCTTATTTGGGTGTCAAATTCGATAGTTCCATGCAGATATTCAACTCTTGACCGGGCATTACTCAACCCTACTCCATCTATCTTAGTTGTGTTTTGGTCAAAACCTTTTCCATCATCTTCTATGGTGATGTGTAGACTTTCAGGAGTCAACATAAGCTGAACTATTAACTCATTAGCTTCAGCGTGTTTCAAAGTGTTGTTCACGAGTTCTTGTACAACTCTAAACGTGTTTATTTCTATATTTTGAGAAAGCCTTTCGTTGATATTATAGGATTGGAAATTTACAGCTAGATTACTTGTGCTTTGGATGGTGTTACAATAGTCTTTTAAAGACTCCACAAGTCCAAATTTCAAAAGAGCATCAGGCATTAAGTTATGTGAGATTTTCCTGGCTTCGAAACTAACATTATCTATTAGCTTCATACCTTTTAAATTGTCCTCAGACTGTAAGAAGTCTGAATCAGAAACTTGGCTGTAGTGCAATTTAATTACAGATAAAAGCCCTCCTAAACCATCATGTAAATCTTTGGCTAGTCGAGTTCTTTCACGTTCTTCACCATCCATCATTGATTTTAAAACTACGAGCTCTTGTGCTTTCTTTAATTGTTCAAGTTTTTCTTCTTTGATTGCGGCTTCTTTTTCGGCTAATATTTTCTTTTGCTTTAAACTTCTTTGAAACAAATAGAAGATTATCCCTAATAATATGGCACTAGATAAGAGAGCTAATATCAGGGAATTTCTTGTGGCTAATTGTGCTTCATTTTTTTCTATCTCTATTTTTTGATTGGTTATTTCTAAGTCCTTTTTTTCCGTTTCATACTGCATTTGTAAACCGCTGATAATTTGAATTCTTCGATCACCGGTTTCTAGTTCCTCAAGATTTTGATATGTCTTTAAATATGATATGGCCCTTGTGTAATTCTTTTTTTTCTCCATTAATTCAGACATCCATAAGGATGAAAACCGTAACGTTTCTGATATTTCAAATTGTTCAGCTATTTCCATGGAGTTTTCTAAATAAAACAAAGCACTATCTAGTTGGTTTGTATGGGAGTAATTCATTCCTGTTCGTGCCATTGCCATGGAGCTAATAGCTGGATTCCCTATTTTTTTGGCATATGAAAGCCCAATTTTTGAATGTGTTAAAGCTTTTTGGTTTTCGTCTTGAATGGTGTTTATTTCTGACAAAGAATTATAAAGTAATGCTAAAGATCTAGCATCGTTCATTTTTTTAGCGACCTCTATACCCAATTCTACTTTTTCTAATCCGTCTCCAATTTTATTTTCTATAATATCTATGGTGGCTAGATTAACTAATCCATCACAGATGCTTAAGCTGTCATGAATAGAGTAAGCTAATGCTAATGATTTGTTCTGGTAAAATCTACTTTTGTCATATTGTTCCACATCAGATAAAACTGCACCCATAGCTGTATAAGCCATTACTAGTCGGTTTGTGTCGCTTAGCTGTTCAAATATTTTAGTGCCGGCCATGAAGCTACTAAAGGCTTGAGTGAATTCTGCTCTCCTTTTTTGAATTAGACCAATATTAACATAAGTGGCTGCTACTCCTTTTTGATAGGGGACTTTTTCAAAAGATTTTATGGCATCGTTATACAATTCAATAGCCGTTTGGTAATTTCCTTGGTCAGAATGAACTATTCCCTGATACTGTAATCCTCTTCCGTATCCAATTTCATAATTGGATTTATCTGAGATTTTAGTTCCCAATTTGTAAACGCTGATCGCACTATCTGGATACTGAATTTCTAGATCATATCCAATGTCATACAAAGCCTGAACTTTTAAAGAGTCGTCTTTCATGTCATACACATTCTGACAGTCTAGATTCACTGATATTAATAATACAGTAATGACAATACTTATTTTAAGAAAAAAAGAGAGATAAAGAGACATTTCATTTTTTTTACAAGTTTACAAAACTTAAGATGGAGTTATAAAAGGTGTAGGTTAGAGGTCATTAATGAGGTTTTTCACATGTGAAATAAAGCTTATTTCTTAGCCGTTATACACGTATTGACTTGACCCATCTGAAATCGTATTTTTGCAAAATCTTATGCTGTGTTTTGTTACACGATTAAGAGAACATTTAAACCCAGTCTAATATGTCAGAAACAAGCACTCAATCATCCGCTAGTAGTAAAGCTGTACCTCATGTAAATAAGATTCTTGAAGATTATAGAATAGCTTGTTTGAGTCGTGAAGCATCACTGCTTGGAAGAAAAGAAGTGCTTACTGGAAAAGCTAAATTCGGAATATTTGGAGATGGTAAAGAAGTAGCTCAGTTGGCTATGGCCAAGCAGTTTAAAAACGGAGACTTTAGAAGTGGTTATTACAGAGACCAAACGTTTATGTTGGCTATTGGTCAGTTAGAGATCAAAGAATATTTTGCAGCATTATATGCGCATACTGATGTTACGAAGGATCCTTCTTCAGCAGGAAGACAAATGGGAGGCCATTATGCTACTAGAAGTTTAAACGATGATGGATCTTGGAAAAATTTGATGGATCAGAAAAATTCATCATCTGATATTTCTCCAACAGCAGGGCAGATGCCGAGATTACTGGGGTTAGCGCAAGCATCTAAAATTTATAAAAAGAACGAACTTCTTCATACAGGATTCGAAAAATTCTCTGATAGAGGAAATGAAGTTGCATTCGGAACTATAGGAGACGCCAGTACTTCAGAAGGTCTTTTTTGGGAAACCATGAATGCTTCTTCGGTATTAAAAGTACCTATGTGTATGAGCGTATGGGATGATGGTTACGGGATTTCAGTTCCTAAAAAGCTACAGACTACTAAGGGAAGTATTTCTAAAGCGCTAGCTGGATTTGATCCATTACCAGGAGAAAACGGAGTGAAAATTTATAAAGTTAAAGGATGGAATTATCCTGACCTAATGAAGGTTTACGAAGAAGCTGTCCATGTATGTAGGACTCAGCATCAACCTGTTTTGGTTCATGTAGAAGACCTTACCCAACCA